>JBGOZA010000165.1:0-3251 GCA_041480025.1 Bathyarchaeia archaeon
AACCGTACGGAGAGCAAGCCCGGCAAGGCTGGCGAGATCCTCATCACTTACTCAGGAGCTGCCAAAGATGCCCGGTTCAAACTATATGTCAACGGCCTCTTCACACTAGCTGGGTCCTCCGACAAGGCGATCTCCTACCTGAAAAACCTGAATGTGAACGTCGACAAAAGAGACTTCACGAGATAGTTAAGTTTCTGAATGTTGCCGCGCGCGCCGTCAACGCTCTTCTTAAAAGGGTTAAGGCGGGCCCAGAGGGATTCGGACCCTCGACAAACGGATTAAGAGTCCGCTGCTCTACCGGACTGAGCTATGGGCCCAACCGCGATTTTGGACGCCTTTACCCATTCTTAAGCTTATTCTTACAGAATCAATTATTGCCAAACAGCATACAAACAGCTTGAGTAGCTACCTCCACATACTCTGACAAACCTCGCAAAGCAGCAACCCGAAATGCGGCAAGTCAGCAAACGGTCTCAGCAGTAAGAGTGATCTCAGCTCTCTGACTCGGATTCCTTAATGCCCTGACCAGTTCTCTAGGAAAATCACAGGCGGCTTTATCCGATCCAACCATCAGAGTTCTGCCGCAAACAAAACTGCTCTTTCGCCCCACCAAATCTGTAGAATGTGTGAATTCAAGACCCGGATTTCCAGCACCTACTACGATGAGTTCCAATGATCCCACTTTTATCCTCATCTCTATCTCAGCGGCGGGATTCTTGGCCAAGCTTCTGAACTCAAGCGATAGGTCTCGAGCACCTTTGCTAGCGTTAACGGCAACTATGCAGTCGCCCCTCGTTGTTAAGTGGCTTTCCTTGGTGAACTCGAAGGTGGTCCGATTCGTCGCTCTAATATTCTCATGGCCGAAACCCTCGAGATTCTCGACGACCTTCACTCTGTAACACCGTGAAGGCTAGCAACAGCCTCAATTATTAAATGGTTCCTAGCGTTCAAGACATCCTTGGAAAGAGATTCGGCCAATTGTACACTTGTCTTATATGAGGAACCTGTGACCCACATAATAGCGCGCGCTGAAGCAGATAAAAGAAAGGGAACAAGTGAAAATGCAGTTCCCCAAGCATTTAGCGCATACTATCAGAGGCAGGAACGAAAGATGAAAGACGATTGGCCAATACTTTGTGTGTTGGCTGAACTTGGGGCCGTTCATGAAAGCATAGCTGTCTCAACGACAGTTCTAGCAAGAAGACTCGGGATATCTCAGCAGACAGCATCAAGGAAACTCATTGTCCTTGAAAGACAAGGACTTATCAACCGTCTAACATCTCCAATTGGCTCAGAAGTCAGGCTGACAGATAAGGGAACTGGTGAACTTCAACGCGTCTATGAGACTCTGAGAGAGGCTTTTGAAGATAAGAGACAGAAAACATTGGTGTTCAATGGAAGAATCTTCACAGGACTAGGTGAAGGCTCATACTACGTGGATAGGACCGCCTACAAGGACAGTCTTGAAAAAGCCCTAGGATTCCAACCGTTTCCAGGGACCTTGAACCTTAGAATATCCCCAGCACAGATAGCGAGAAAGAAAGAATTGGAGGCCCATTCTGGAATTCTCATCAAAGGGTTTCAGATGGGGGGGAGATCATTTGGGGATGTGAAATGTTTCAGAGCAAGCATCAGTGGGATTGAAGGGGCAGTAGTACTCATAGGTAGAACACATCATGACTCATCAGTAGTAGAGTTCATAGCACCAGTTAACTTGAGGGATGCGCTCAAACTGAAGGACGGCAGCAAAGCTGAGATTATCGTTCAACTGGATGGGAAGAAGTAAAGGGTCACTAGCTGAACCATTTTTCAAGGGTTGAATGTCCTTGAGAGTGATTTAGCCCTGATTGCATCTTGTCCAATGCTTTTCTTACACGTTCTTCAGAGAAACCTCTTTCTCTGCATAGAAAAGAGACTATTCCATCGACATCAGGAGAGGCCCAACTCAATTCATATCTGTCCGTGACATCAGGCTCCAAGAATAACTTGACCAATTCTTCAGGGTCAACCGGAAAGACGTTCTTGTCCCCGATATGCTCAAGCAAATCCTGAAGAGAACCATATTGAGTGACCATCTTCAAGGCCGTTTTTGGTCCTATACCTTTGATACCGTCTGGATTATAGTCTGTTCCAATCAATATCCCCAGATAGACTAGACAGTTGCGATTCAGCTTCAATTTATCCAGAACTGTCTGCAGCTCCACAATTTCGGGTTCAACCTGAACATAGGCGTTTTTTCGAGGGATCTTACGTCTTCCACTTATGGTAACATTCCGAATCAAAACTGGCGCTCCGAAGAGCAGAGAATCATAGTCTTGGCTCACAGCTGCATATACGTCTCCCCTAGCAGCCATATGAGCTGCTTGAGCTTCACCTTCAGATGGCGCTTGAATCCACGGGATGCCCATTAATGAAAGAAGACGTTGTGCATCTGAGATCATTGGATGGGTAAGTCTGGCAGTTGCCTGTGCATATTTCCGAATTTCTTCAGTCCTTCCTTCATCAATGGCCTTTCTAAGCTTCTCAGCAGCTGCCTGCTTCACTTCCTCTCTGCGAACAATTTCAGGTCTTTTGAGTTTTGGAGGTGCACCATCAAAGACGTAACATGGCCGTATTCCCATCTCTGCAAGATTTGTGTTTCTGTAGAGAAGACCGCTTAGATGGCTTGTCACTCTCCCTTCGCTATCCATTAATGGATTTCCATCTGCACCTCTGATTATTGATAGGAACTGATATAGCGCGTTGAAAGCATCAATTGCGATCTTCTTGCCAGCTATTTCTGCGAAGTCTATCTTCCTTCTGGGGATTATGTCACCCAGCGGGATACCCACAGCAGCAACCTCTCTACGGGGCTATTTCTTCGATAGCTCGATTCGGCTCTTGTTCTTGGTTAGACTATAGACATGGAGGAGGCCGTCCACCTCCATCTTCATCAAGGCCGCGTTCATGTCAGCGTGACTAACGCTTGGATCGAGGTCGGCTACTGCCTTGTAGAGATCTGCATCCGTGACATTGCCTTGCTTCTTCTCAAGAACCTCAAATATGAGTGTGTGAATCGGTTGCGGGCTCCAAAACTTTGACATTTGTCTTTACCCCTCATACCTATGCGATTGGGGTTGCTGGTCTGCTTGGTTTGCGGACTTGCTGAGCTATTTGTTGGTACCATTTATCCATGTCAGGTGTTATTGTTGGACCAACCTTCTATGTAGATTTGTTGAAGTCTATTTGTTCTACAATCTTGGATTGCCGAC
>JBGOZA010000166.1:0-3223 GCA_041480025.1 Bathyarchaeia archaeon
TCTCGCGCCTCAAACTGGCTCCTTGCTAGAGGCTATCTCCACGTAGATGAGTTCCGAAGGACAAGGATTAGGCTCGGGTCTGAAGGTGAACGCTTCGTAAAGACGGGACTGCCAGAACGATTACTTTTAACTGCATTAGCACACAAGAGATGTACTTTACCCAAAATCCAAGAGAGTTCAGGACTCAGCCCAAACGAGGTATCTTTGGCAATTGGGTGGGCTCGTAGAAAAGGCTGGATACAGATCCGCAAAGAAAACGGAGAGACAATTCTTGTTCCAGCAGACACAGCAGAAAAAGGTCAGGACGAAATCCTTCTTGAGAGACTTGTCGCAGGACCACTTGAAATCGATGACCTCAATCCCCCAATGAAAGAAGCTCTTGAGTCTCTAGAAGGGCGCCCAAATGTTGTTCTTTTTGAGTATGAGACAGATAGAACGATTGGCCTCACACCAACAGGCAGGGAAGTTGCCAATAGCCTTGGAGAATTGAAGGAAGAAATCAATCAACTAACACCAGAACTTCTCGTGTCTGGTCGCTGGAGAGACGTCCAGTTCAGAAGATACAACCTGCAAGCGCCTGTAGGCTATACTTGGCCTGGTAAGAAACAGCCATATCTCCGTTTCTTGGACAGAGTCAAGCTGCGTCTCATGGCAATGGGTTTCAAAGAAATGAAAGGACCCACGGTTGAGCTGATATTCTTCAATTGTGACGCTTTATACATGCCTCAGAACCATCCGGCACGAGAAATCCACGACATCTACTATGTGAAGGGGCAGAATGATGTTGACTCTCCTCAACTCGAGAACTATCTGAAGAATGTCAAAGACACGCATGAGAACGGATGGACTACAGGTTCATCTGGATGGGGCGGTAAATTCAATCTGAAAGAAAGCAGACGTCTTGCATTGAGAAGCCAAGGAACATCGATCAGTGCTAGAAAACTAATTGATCCAAAACTTGAGATTCCGGGGAAGTATTTCAGCGTTGCACGGGTATATAGGCCAGATGTTGTTGATCGAACTCACCTAACTGAGTTCAATCAACTGGAAGGAATCATTCTCGGTTCAGATCTGACCTTTCGAAATCTTCTTGGAACACTCGAAACCTTCGCCCGAGAAGTGGCGGGAGCACAGAAGATCAGTTTCAGACCTGATTACTTCCCATTTACTGAGCCCAGCGTTGAACTATCAGCCTATAGAGAAGGCTCCGGGTGGATCGAACTTGGGGGGGCCGGAATGTTTAGACCCGAGGTCACAAAGCCCCTTGGTGTAGAAGTCCCAGTCATAGCGTGGGGATTAGGGGTAGACAGGATGTTCATGATGCACAACAGCATTACGGATATTCGTCAACTTTTCTCACAGGATCTTAATTGGCTACGAGAACAGAGGTTAGAGTGACTTGCCAACGATAGAAGTCCTCTTTAATGATCTTCAACGTTTAGTCGGCAAATCGCTACCGCACAACAAGGATGCTTTGACAGATACCTTGGCCTACGTCAAAGGAGAAGTTGAATCAATAGTCGGAGACGAACTCTCAATAGAGCTTAAAGATGGAAACAGACCCGATCTTTGGAGCGTAGAAGGAATAGCGAGAGAACTCAAAGGGGCCTTAGGTATTGAAACTGGTCTCAAAGAATACAAAGTTGAAAAAGAGCCTACACTTGACGTCCTTGTAGATCCAAAGCTCGAGTCTATTCGTCCATACATCGGCTGTTCAGTAGTCAAGTCGGTTCACATAGACGATGAAAGCATAAGAGAACTTATGCATCTCCAAGACAAACTGGACCAGACCTATGGCCGGAAAAGGCGAAGAACATCAATTGGATTTTACAGATTCGGCCTCATTCATCCCCCACTTCACTATCGAGTGACAAAACCCAAAGATTGTAGATTCGTTCCGCTGGATCGGTTTGAATCTATGACTTTGGAAGAGATACTGAAAGAGCACCCAAAAGGCATTGAGTATGGTCAAATCGTTAGTGACTTTGCTGAATGGCCAATTCTTGTGGACGCCAAAAACCAAGTGCTGTCATTTCCGCCTGTCATAAATTCGAACAACCTTGGAAAGATAACCAATGGAGACCAGGACATTCTTGTTGAAGTGACGGGAACTGACTATCAATCAGTCCTCAACGTACTCACTATAGTTACACTCAGCCTCGCAGATAGAGGCAAAGAAATACTGTCTTCTAGAATAAAGTATCCTTATGGTCCTATTGAACACGATGAGACGCCTAAACTAGGGACGAGACAATTGGAGATCAGTCCCAGAGAACTGAACAAGCTCTTGGGCCTAAATCTGAAGTCAACACGAATCGTTGAACTGCTTAAGAAAGCAAGATACAATGCGCTTGACAAAGGCGATGTGATAGATGTCACCGTACCATGTTATCGAACGGACATAATGCATCCAATTGATATCATGGAGGACGTAGCCATATCATATGGGTTCAACAATATCTCGCCTGAGTGGCCAGATATGGCGTGCACCGGTGAACTAGATTCTGATGAAGAATACTCCAATACAGTTAGAGAAATAATGACGGGCCTGGGTTTCCAAGAAGTTCTAACATTCTCTCTAACCGATAGAGAGAATCAGCTGGACAAAATGGGACTTGACTCGATGATTCTGGCTGAAGTCACAAACCCGTCAAACGTCCACCTCACAAGTCTTCGAGGCTGGCTGATTCCGGGTCTGATGGCGTTTCTAGCAAACAATACCCACGCACTCTACCCTCAGAAGATATTTGAAGTCGGTGATTGCCAAGAGTTCGGACACGAAACACAGAGTAAGATCCGCGATGTCCGAAAACTCGCTGCAGTGATTTCTCACTCAGAAGCGAACTTCAGCGAAATAAGAGCTGTTACTGATGCATTCTTTATGAATATTGGGCTAAAACCTGATCTAAGGGAATTCTATCACCCAAGTTTCATTACTGGCCGCGTTTGTGAAATCGTGCTAGAAGGCAAACCCATAGGAATGGTAGGAGAGTTTTCACCAAAGATCCTGGAGAACTGGAAAATGTCCAATCCCGCAGTTGGCTTCGAAGTCAACGTTGAGCGACTAAAAAAGATGTCATAATGCTTTCGCATCACTTAAATTCCTGACCTGCATCTAGGCTTTGAGGGCGCACCATGGAGAGAAGACGAAGTAGCCTACTTTCATCACTCCTATTCATTATCATAATGTATCTCTCTATTGCCAGCACTTTTGGCCTACCCA
>JBGOZA010000167.1:0-3222 GCA_041480025.1 Bathyarchaeia archaeon
ACTTTCTCGAATGACAGGGTGGTGTTGGTGTACCCGTCAACTATTTCCAAGGGCATCATGAGGGCATTCTATGATGATTGTAAATGGATTTCAAGGAACTTTTTCCGTGCTTATTTGCCTGAGCGGCCTGTCTTCTACAATTATCCAGATGTTGATGTTAGGAGAGAATACGAATCCTTCGGAAATGATGTTGATGCAGTAATAGCAGTCATACAGAACGAAAGGGAGACTGAAAGGTACATTAATTTCAAGGAATGGTTCGACAAACCAAACCAGGTTCTGACTTATCGTGTAGTTAATGAGAGATATCTGTTACCCAGGGAGCAAGTTGGACGATATCACAACCTGATAATCAATGTGTGCGCTGGTTTGCTGGGGAAGATGGGTGGCAGACCATGGATTCTTGATAAGCGATTAAGCGCGGATTTCTATGTAGGGCTAGATGTCGGTGGTGAAAAAAAGGCGAGAGTAGCATGTTACACGTTCTTTGATGAACTTGGCAATTACCTGGGGGAAGAATGGCGACCTCAGAGAGCTGAAGAGATCGACCCTGTAGAGCTTAAACGAACTGTCGTTAATATGGTGAAAAAACACAGAGAACACATTAACAGCATGGTCGTTCACCGAGACGGAGAGTTCACTGGCCAGGAGTTGGAAGGCGTCGGTCAGGTGAAATCAGACCTTACCAGAGACGGCATCATGTCCGATAATTCCACTGTTACGTGTGTGAACGTGAAGAAGACCGTACCATACAGATTGTATGAGGTCTCAGATGAGCAACAAAATGGTTGCAGGATTGGTTCTTATCTGTTATTGGATGCTCATAGCGCTATTCTTGCCACGTCTGGTGTGCCATTGCTAAGACAGGGAACAGCTCGCCCCTTGTTAATAGAGCTCGTTCCACCTTATGACAAGGAAAATATCAAAACGACTATACAAGACATCTATTATCTTTCCTTCATGCATTGGGGTTCGATACTTTTGAAGATGAAACTTCCCGCAACTCTGAGATATGCCGACGCTTTGACACCTTTTGCACTAAGGAACATTAGAGTTACAGGAGTGCCGCTCTAGCAGAGTTTTGTATATTTGAAAGACGTGTTTGCTTGGTTCTCCAATAGCGAGAGCAGACACAATAGATAACAGGTCCTGATCAGGCACAGAGCCGAGAGACAAGGCTTTATCTGCGTCTACAATATCGGGCCATTTGTTCTCAATAGGCTTCTCCTGCACTATGGAATCTATGCCTTCCACAACTGTTCTAACCACATCTTCATGGACAATATACAATGAAGAAGGCCTTGAGGTGGTAAAACAATATGATTGCCATTTGTTCCGATAGGAGTCGACATCGGCTCCGGCCAGATTCAGAGACTCCAACGTATCAAGCATACATCTTACGCGCAACCCAGGTGGCGGATGAGTGGATCGAATCCTGTTGGGCTGACTATCAAGCACCGTTACGACAAACTGATTTACAAATGAAGGTCCCAGAGTCTTCACTGCAAAACAATCTGAGGCGAGTTCTGGAATCCAGTTTCTGGTCCAGGCGTAGATTGTGGACTCAAGTTCTCTTTGATCCACGTTAATTGGTCTGACTTCGACTAATTTTCTAACTACCTGCGTGAATAGACCCGAGCTGAATCTCTCCGCATTCAAGTCGAAATATGCATGGCCAAGTTCATGTGCCAAAATAACCCATTTGTGCAGATTCTGAATCTCCGAATAAGGACTAAAGACAACATGTTTGACGGTCTCCCCCCATTCCACGGGCAGGCACTCATAAGCTTCGCCCATGACGACCATCATCGGCTCAGATATCCCAGAAAGCAGCGAAAGTTCTGAAAGGAAATCTCCAAGAAGCCCGTGCTGTTTTCTAGTTTCTTTTTCTTTTCTCTGGCTCCTCCAAACAAGGATTAGCGGCATAAAAGTATCTACGCCTATGTAAAGGCGTCTTTCAATATCTTCAAAGTTCCTTAGGATGTCGACCAGAAGCCTGCGTTGAGGTTCTTCTCGAAGATATTGCTCCTCTACAAAGTCCGCGTCCTGCACGAACTCTTCAAAATCATTTTTCGCTCTTTCCGCTCGCTGCCTGAGAGTTTCAAGCCACCTCACCAATGGCTCTATGTATGTCTCAAGGATTCTATCTGGCGACCTAATTCGCTGGAGTCTCTCTTTAGCAAAAGCAATCTTAGAAAAGATGTCATTGGCTTTCTGGTTGAGCAAAGACATTGTTATCTTGCTTCTGCCATGAAAATGCGAATTTTCGACGTAGCCTTTGATGCTTCTTCAGAAGTAGAGGAAGCTATTATCTCGAGCAGGTCTTCGGCGTCTTCGAACACGTTAGTTTTTCTTTCTTTGAAACTCTTCAGCTCAGCTATCGAACCAACTAGCATCTTCTTCAGAGCAATGGGGCCGCCAACCATTCGACCTTGTGAAAGCACGTATAAGACTGAGAGCGCCTCAGAAGATATAGTCTCTTGCTTGTCCATTGCCTCCAATGTCCTCAAGACCGCTTCCAGAAGATTGATTCCGTCATCGATTTTCCTGAGATGCTCCGCTTTCACTGATTCACCTTTTTCTCGCGTAATCTCAGCGAAATGTATTCCCATCAAAGCCGAATTAGCCATTCTTGAAGCCTCAAGAAATGTCTGTGCATCCCTCATCAATTGCCATTGGCGAGTCAATTGCTCTATCCCCATATAACAGATGAAGAAAGGTTTCTAAAAAGAGTTATTAAGTGTTATGGATTCTGGAGTCTTCACATCAACGCCTCAACTATGGACTTTTTCGATTAAGAGGCTAGCGCGCGTTTATCGCTAAGGAAAAGAGTCGAGACTAAGCCTCTTGGAGAGTGAGCGTGAAGTTTCCTATGTTCTGGGTCCCTACGTTTTCAGCGGTGAAATTGAGCGCGCGCGCAACAAAAATAAGTACAAGCTTTTATGTGCAAACTGTCATGCTGCAATCACTCACGGCGAGATTCCAAATCCTAAGCAGAGGCGAACATCCGAAGACTAAGTCAGAACCCGCTTTCTGACAGCATCACCCGACTGTTAACTAGGAGACGAGTCGCCCATCAAGTTAACAGAGCCCAATGGTGTTTGATTTGTAGGCTTTTGCGCCTTTGCGGAGCAACATTTCAACTGTGTTACTCCAATCAGGGATCGTCCGGTCCTTTTCCTCCGCCGACTTCACTTCAGCCTCATGAATATTTTTTATTTC
>JBGOZA010000168.1:0-3212 GCA_041480025.1 Bathyarchaeia archaeon
ATGAAGAAGTTGAGTTTAATCCTGTCGCCGACTAGCTCCCAGTCGACAATTCTCCTTATGGTTCCAGCACTCGCCAGGACGTCTATGACGGAAGTACTATTTGGTGAATAGTCATGGCTCCCGTAGATTGCGTAGATAGGGATGCCTTTGTCTCCTACTTCCCTCATCTTCTTGACGGCTTCGTCGACGACTGAAAGATCTGGGATACTGACGTGGAAGAGGTCGCCGCAAATCAGAATGAAGTCAACCTGTTCTTGGACGCATCCGTCGAGAGCGAGTTTGAAGGCTCTCATCTCGAGTTCGCGCATGATGGGTTCTCGGTGAGCTCCCAGATGGATGTCTGCTAGATGAGCGAACTTATGCAGGATTATCACCCGATGAGGACTGGCCTCCCGCTGGCCACTTTGCCTTTGCGAGATTGTTCAACAATGTCTTCGAAGAGGGGTATTGAGACTGGGACGGCGAATCTGGTGAAGATGGAGCTCACGATGGCTTCTCCTTTATCGAGACTTGCTATGTTTCTATCGTCTTCTGAAAGGTCTTGTGCTGCGCTGTCCATTATGGCGTGTCGTTCAGTAACCATTTCATTGCCCAATATTATCTTTGTATTCATGTTTGTGAGGATTTCGCGTGGTATGACGCTTGTGAGTTGAGTGATGGCTATGAGGCCGACTTTGAATTTCCTGCCTTCGCGTGCGATAGTGCTGTATATGTTCTGCCCTACGTTACGTAATTGATCTGTAGCCAGCACACGTGGCGCCTCCTCGATCACGATGCTTAGTGGCAACTTGTCCTCGAGTTCTCCTCTTGATTTGCTGAGCTTGTTACGTTCGAAGATTTCTGTAGCTATGATGCTGCCTATCAACAGTTCAGCCTCGTCTCCTACTCGCGAGGTGTCTATGATTACGATCTTTCCTTGTTCAAGAGCCTCTACTATGTTTTTGATCGTGGCTTCTCCTGCTTTGTTGCTGAAAACATCGTTTCTGCAGCGAAGCTCCTCCTCTTCAACGTATAGAGACAGCGTTGTCCTCATAACTCGCTGCAGCACCATTAGTGTAGAGTCTGCAACTCCTTTGACGGGTGCTCCTCTCATAATATTCTCGATCCAATCGTTCCCAAATTCTCTATGATACAGTCTGAGGGCGCTTTGCTGGGGCTCGCTGAACGTGATCAAACCCTGGAAGTGATCAGGCTCAATCGACTTGAGGTTCACTATGAGCGTATTCCCGCCAGTGGGAGCTGTCGTCGAGTAGTATTCCAGGTTCTCTCTCGATTCAGGATGGTCTTTCAAACCTTTTCCCGTACGCCCATAATACTCGTCATGCGGATCAAGAATTAGGATCCCGAACTTCTTCTGGCCCAGTACACTCCACAGCATGACTTTGACGAGGTTGCTTTTTCCTCGTCCCGTAGTTGCTGGGATCAGGATGTGATGGGTGAGAGCTTCGCCCCCGTCAAGATATACGTCCACATTGATTACTTTGGAGCCGCTTCTGACTTTGCCGAGGTAGATTGGGTTGGGGGGTTTACTCAGAAACGATAGATCACTTTCTGTGATGTGTCTGACTGTTCCAAAGAAATCGGGTAAAACCTTCGGAACGCGTGGCTTATCGGTCACTCTAATTACGGCTTTCGCTGAGGCTAGGATGTAGTTTCTGAGTTGTGGCTCAATTATTTCTAGTCCGGAGCCTAGTCCTTCTAGTTTCATTCCCGCCATCATTTCGCGTGCGATTTGTGGGACCTGGCTTCCATAAAGTAGGTCAAAAACCTGTAAGATCAGGTATCCTTCATTGTCGTCTATGGCTAGGAGATCCCCTAGCTCAATCTTTTCTCCGGCCTTCTGCCTGAGAAGAATCTTCCCAATCTGACCTGCAATAACTTGTCCGCAGAGACTCATTTCTTTAGCCTCCTAGAGAATCGAGGATACTGTGGGCGTTTCCTGATCGAATCTGTCTAGCGAACTTCTGCCAGGACCCCAGTCTTGATATCTCTGAGAGAAGCATTATTCGGTATGGTTCAGCTTCCTCCCTTGTCACAAGGGCGTTGGCATGTGCATCTATTAGGCCGTAGGGGTAACCTGGGAAACTCAAGTCACATGAGTTGCTTACAAGTTGACTTAGTATCTTGTCCAATTTTTCTTCGCCCATATCTCTTGCTTGGTCCGCTTGTATCTCGTATCGGAATACATATTGGGCTTGTTCATTTAGCCGAACCACAAATATGGCTGCCTCGTGCTCTGGACTCAGTGAATCAGCAATTGGGTAGTATCGCCATGTTGATCTGAAGCCGCTTTCATATGCGAGTTTATCGAGGGCAGCAAGAAGCGATAGGCCTGTAGTTGTGAAGAGGCTGCTGGTTTTTGAGAGCCCAGAGAATATGACATCTTTGGATTTTGCAGCGGAGTAGGCTCTGGATGCGTACTTCGCCTCGTTCTTGAAAGCTGTTCTGAGGGTGCCGTCCGCAACAATGATGTCGCCTTTTTCCATCTCATTCTCTATTACGTGTGCTGCGAAACGCCATTCTGCGAATCGTCTAGCAATGGTTGCGACACGCCCTATGTCAGCTCTAGTTCCTCCAAGAGTGAGGCGTTGATCCATTGAGTCGAATGAAAGGTCATTATCAGTCGGCAACAGTTCCTTTGCGGTGTCGCCTAGCGGCACAATGTTGGTGTCATAGAAGACTTCGCCATTTCGGAATGAAGCGAATGTTATTGAAATGAATTGGGCCCTTTGCTGAGACTTTTGTGGATAGGCTCGATTACAGCCAAGGAATATGTTGAAGTATATGCGGTTCAGCTGTACGGAGAAGTTGGGGGCACCCATTATTTCGCAGTTTCCGCCATCCACGAAAGCAAGCTTGCTATTCGAACCGACGTTCGGGATTGTTCTGAAGAAGCCTTTATTAAATGTATACGCCTTGTAGTTGTTGCTACTCAGATGCGGCTCGCCGAGATTACTCTCTGAAATGAAGTTGTCGAGGCTTTGAGCCACCCTTCTTAGAGGTTCGGACATCGAGAAAGGTTGGCAGTTTCCTACTTAACGGTTCCGTGATGGATGCTGGCACTCGTAGCGCGCGCGGGGAGCAACCCGGAATTGTCCCAATCAGCCCAACCATACTTTGATTTTGCTCCAGAGGGGATACATAAAACTGTCCCGAGGAGTTTCATAGAAAGGTAGTTTCCCTCCTAGGTAGTCAGCGAGGAGGAAGGCATC
>JBGOZA010000169.1:0-3187 GCA_041480025.1 Bathyarchaeia archaeon
CCCAATTTCTTAAAGAACTGCAGAAGACCAGGGCAGAGAAGGCAAAGGCACGGAGACATCTTGAGAAATCAATTCAATCCTTGGAAAAGGCCAATGAAGAAAGGGCGCGCTCGGAGCCCCATCGGTGAAGTAACTCTAGTTTGTCTATTTGGGGTAGATGCGCTCGCAGATGCTCCTTGTTGCGTTTCTTGAGACTATGTCTTGAGGTCTAGGAGTCGCGGCGACAGCTTTCTTCCACGCTTCACCGGACGGGATGTCAGGTCTCTCCAATTCATAGATGGCTGTGAACTTGGGTGCGCCTTCTAGTGAGACGTAACGGGATGCCCCTAATACTCCTGGAACCTTCAACAGGGCTGGGAGATGTTCATCGTTATACCATCGATTGAATCTCTCTTCTTTATCGAGGTCCACATCCATTCTCACAAAATACAGGTACCTCCAATCTTGTCCATGATTTCCACCACGTATTATTGGCTACTAGACGGCTAAAGGGTTTGGGTTGTTCGCCTTAGCCACCCGCGCGCTCCGCAAACTTGAAGGATTTCCACAGATAGTTAAAGACGGGTCTGCCAACGCACCATGCGACCAGAACGCCGGCAATCTCGTCAGCAATGTAATGTTGTTTGATGAAAAGGGTGGAAAGAATGACGCCTGCAGAGATAACAAGCGTCACAATTGCCAATGCCTTCGAAGCATGGTTGACTTCTTTGCTGTACCTGTACCACGTGTAGAAGCAGATAACTGAGACTGCGGCGTGCAAACTGGGGAAACAATTGAAAGTTGTGTCGTTCATCCATACATAGTAAACTTGGCTGGCCCAGAAGTTGTCCAACATTGGCTGGGTAAGCAGGTCCTGGTGCCACCAATATACTGAGACGGGGAAAACTATGTAGAGGATCAGGGCAATGGCATTGATGAAGACCAAGGACCAACCTAAGGCGTAACCTCTCTTGTAGTCCACGAAGGCGAAGTAAAGCATTGTCAAGATCACCATTGGGTAGAACAAGTATACGTAGAAAATCACCATTTCTGGGACAAAAGGGATCGCATCATCCAAGCTCCCAAACAAGAAATCTAAGCGGAAGCCGGAGCCAATTGGGTACAGTTGCCCAGTCCAATTGTATACTACCCTGTTGAGCAGGACATAGAAGAGCAAGACCATCAGAATGACATTGCCTATTGCGTATGTCCCATACTCGCTTAGTTTCGTCGAGTTGCCTCTGAAGAGTATCTTCTCAACGGTTCTCTGGAGCATCTTATGGAGTTTCAAGATACGCCACCGGAAGCCATCCACATCTTTGTGACATGTACTGGATAGCTTTCGCTATATTGAGAGAAATATAGGATTAATCGAGCTACTATGGGTTGCCTCTGCGCGCTGGCACAGTAATACATTGCATTGAAGAACACAAGTTAGGATTCTCACTTTGAGTAAGCGTACGGCGCGCGCTAGTTACGAGGCGCGTTTCTTATCTGCCGGATTCCTCTTGTTTCTGGTCTATGGTATTCTCAGTACTGCACTGGATTCCGTCCGCGTTGGCTGCAGTTCTTGCAATTTCACTCCCTTTTGTTAGAAGCCGGAATAAGCACATTATGATCAGCTGTGCGATGGCCTTCTTTGCAATAGTTGGACTCGTGGGGTTCTTTCTAGGAGGCTGGTCCAGTTTCACAACCTTGAGCATTCACACACTTCATGGTTGGCTCGGAGTGATCACTCTGCTTGTTTCTCTTTACAACTTCGGCAAATCGTTTCTGGACAAGGAAAGATCACATCTACATTGCAGGATTGGATATTCAGCTGCAATCCTATCCGTCACAGTTCTCCTCATCGGTTCCCTCCTCCTCACAGGGCTCGTCAACGCTCCGACAGTTCTCAATACCGATCAGTTTGTCGCATCCAGAGTCTTGCCAGAGGTGGAGGCAACAGAGTTTCAAAACATCACTTTGACTCAACTCAGCCAACAGGGAAACAACGCGATTCAGGGTACTCAGCACATAGAGGTTGAAAACTACAGACTCGTAGTGACCGGCCTTGTTGGGAAGCCGTTGAACATAACTTACAATGATCTTCTCAGTCTTCCCATCTATGCCGAGGTCACATACATGCCTTGTGTTGAAGGATGGGGATTCTATGCAAAGTGGACAGGTTTCAGAATAGTCGATCTGCTGTCACTCGCAGGTCTGCGAGAAAATGCGACATACGTGCTTTTCCGTTCAGTTGACGGGTATTCAACAGGACTGTCCACAGATTACCTTAGGAGCAGGAATACTCTAATGGCGTTTGGCATCAACGATGTCACTCTGCCTGACGAAAGGGGTTTTCCGTTCCAAGTTGTTGCGGCAGACAAGTATGGCTATAAATGGGCCAAATGGGTGACTAGCATCGAGGTTGGTGACACTACAATGGAAGGGTACTGGGAGTCTAGAGGATACAGTAACAACGGCGACGTTGGAACGTTTCCCTTTGGGTGACTTAGGCGTAGCAAACCCGAAACCGAAACCCAAAACACATCAATAGCGCGCTTCTTATCCAACTCTCGTGCGCGAGCGCACTAATTCTACTGTTTCCTTGTTTGGAAACAGAATGCTTATCATCAATCCATGAAGGTCATTCTTTCCGATGTGGTGGTATAAACTCGTAAAGCATTGGTCCAAACGAGACTATGTTGAATTCAGCATCTTAACCTGGGTTCTGGTCTCTTGCACTTTAGCAGTTCTGAGAACCGTTCAAGGGAGGCTTCTGGAACCGCTCACAATTGCTGCGTTCTCTTTTGTAATGATCCCAGTAGAACTTCTAGTCCTAGCCATCTTTCAGAAATACAGTTCCCATATGGAAGAAACAATGAAGTATCCTTCCCTCATGCCAGAAGACTTTAACTATGAACAATTGTTGAAGAGCGACAGAATTCTACTGTTCCTTTATGCTGAGTGGTGCCCTTTCAGCCGCAACGCTTCTCAACACCTAGCGTCTCTTGAGCCCGGTTCCTATAAGATCTTCAGACAGACCTCTCAAACGAAGATAACCCCCTCTGGTATTTCTTGAAGATCAGGAGAATCCCGACATTAATCGCATTCGATGGTGGAAAAGAGTTCTGGAGAAGGGAGGCAACATACATGATGGGCCTAAGAAAGGCTGACTTCAACGAAGCAGATGCGAATATGAAGGCCCCCAAAGCAGCGGCATGAC
>JBGOZA010000170.1:0-3183 GCA_041480025.1 Bathyarchaeia archaeon
AGGAAAATAATCTTGAATTTCTTTCTTGGTTAGTACGGGCATCCTAGAGTAGCGTTCATCAATCGGACGACCTTTTCCAGGGTCAAATGCTCTCCATGACTGATAAGCATCGGTTTCATTTAGAGCAAAATCAAGCGTATCTCGAGACTTGATGTAGTATTCTTGTAAGTCTACTGAACCGGAAAATGGCGTTACATGAATTTCATGATTGGCTTGGTTTGATATTGGGGACAAGTAGGTTCGTGTTCCTTTTCATGCTGATTTGTGTCTTACTGTTCGGGTAAGAGACATGGCGCGTTCTATGACGCCATGAACCTAATTAAATGTTAAACGCAAGAGGAGCCTGGTCACGCTGAGTTGAAGGGATATCCGTGTGCGCGCCGTATTCTAAATTGAGGCTTGATCGCGCGAGGAGTGTGTTGCTATCTTTTAATCTGAGGTCGAAACATGAGTATGCCATTTGGGTTTGAGATAATTGTCTGAGCAATTCTCAACTGAACTAAGACTTAGAATAGGGATTTTGTCAAACATGCCTGTTGGGTCATCTAGAGGTGAAGATATCGATTATGTTTCCGAGGCTGAAGTTGAGGAACAGGTGGTTGCTGTTGAAGACTCATTGAAGCGACTTGGGCTCATGTGTGAGAGATTCAGTGTGAATGAAGATTTTGCCGGTCTTGTGAGTTGGCTAAAGGAAAGGAATCCTGACATCGTGATAAATCTTTGCGAAGAGGCTCTTGGTGATAGTCACTTCGAAATGGATGTCCCGGCCCTTCTGGAACTCCTGCGCTTTTCCTACACCGGTTCTCCCCCTTTGACTTTAGGGCTCTGCCAAGACAAAGGTTTGACAAAGAGTATTCTGGAGTCGAGAGGACTGCCAACGCCGAAATATCAGATCCTGAGGAAATTCGAGGATTGGGAGGGCCAGGTATGCTATCCATTGTTTGTTAAGCCTCTAAGAGAAGATGCCAGTTTGGGTATAACGAAAGAAAGCTATGTCAAGAACGAGGCTGAACTCAGAAAGAGAGTAGAATACATAACCGAACGCTACAATCAGCCTGCTTTGGTCGAAGAGTATGTCACGGGAAGAGAACTAAACGTATCAATCCTGGGTGACAAGGATCTTCAGATTCTGCCAATCTCCGAAATAGTCTTTGGATTCACGGATGAACCGAGAATAGTAGATTACAGTGCCAAATGGATTGATGAAAGTGAACAATACAAGAAGACTATTCCTGTTTGTCCTGCTGAACTGGATATTGATACTAGGAGAACGGTTGAGAGTGTCGCACTAAGAGCATATGTTGCTCTGCAATGCAGAGACTATGCTAGAGTGGATATTCGTTTGAATAATGGAACGCCATATATTCTCGAAGTCAACCCTAACCCAGACATCTCTCCACAAGCTGGGTTTGCCCGCTCTCTGAAAGCAGCAGGCATCCCATACGAGGATTTTGTCAACAGGCTGGTTATGATGGCATGTAAGAGGAGAGCACTATAGCAGTTAGGAGAAAATCATAGTACTGAAATTTGAGTGATAGCACACAATTTTGGAAGGTGTTATGTACTCTTCTGTTCAAAGGATTTTGACCAACGACGTATTCTCGAGAAGATCTTCCAGACCATGTCTTTTCAAACCATACCAGAGAATAGTGCAGATGAGTTGATCGTACGTGTATCCAGCAACGCTTGCAGCTTCTGGTAGACAAGAGTGAGCGTCAGGGTCCGGTATCAAACCAGGTAGAGGATTGACTTCAAGAACATGGGGCTTTCCTCTATTGTCGAGTCGGAAATCAATTCTGCAAATGTCTCGACAACCAAGAACTTCAAAGGCTTTGACTGAAATCCGTTTTATCTCGTCCTCTATCTTAGAAGATACTCTTGCAGGACAACTGAACATCTGTACAGGTCTTTCTGTAGTGTCCCACATCCATTTTGCCTCGTAGCTATATAGCGGATTAGCACCTGCCGGCAGTTTATCGAGCAAGATTTCAACTATCGGAAGCACTTCTGGCTCATCGTTACCTATCAAACCGACTGTAAACTCTCTGCCCGGAAGGAACTCCTCGACTATTGCTGATTGTCTGTAGGTTTCAATGATCTGCGCAACTTTTCTTCTAAGGTCCTTCTCATCTCGCACTAGTGAGTCGTTCCAGATTCCTTTGCTGGAGCCTTCTCCGATCGGCTTGACTATGAGTGGAAAGTCTAGTTGTCTAGACAAACTCGTCTTGGCATTTGAGAATACTTGAAAGGAAGGGGATGGAATCTTGGAGCTGCGGAGAACCCTGTGTGTCATCCCTTTGTCTAGTGCGATGGACAAGGTCAATGGGCCTGAACCGGTATATGGGATTCCCAACATTTCGAGTAGAGCTGGTAATTGGGATTCTCTGCTTTCTCCTCTCAACCCTTCAGCAATGTTGAAGACAATCTGCGGTTTCTGTTTCATTAGTTTGCTGTAAACTTTCTCGTCTGCCTCAATCTTCTCAACATCACATCCTCCTTTCTCAAGAGCATTAGTTATAGCGTTCACAGTGTCTTCGTCGTCGAATTCGGCGAAGAAATCTTGAGGAAACCTTCCTTCTGAGCTAACTTGTCTTTTTAGGTTGTATGTTAATGCTACGTTGAGGTTCATTGTGGGCCTCTAGAATGAGTGGGTCTACGGTTGATTTGTCTTCTTTGGTGAAAGGTATTTGTTGATACGTGTAGTTTCTTCCTTCATAGTTTCTCAAGACCACTTCGTCTTCGCTCATACGTTCAACATAATTCGGCTGGATGGGTATCTTTCCTCCGCCACCAGGGGAATCAATAACGTATCTGGGGATGGCTAATCCTGACGTGTAGCCGATGAGAGATTCCATAATCTTGATTCCAGTTTCAACTCTGGTTCTGAAATGATAGGTTCCTTTGACAGAATCCATCTGGAAAAGATAGTAAGGTCTTACTCTCATCGCCAGAAGCCCCTGTATGAGATCTTTTATTGTTCTTGAATCGTCATTGACGCCTTTCAAGAGAACGGTTTGACTTCCAAGAGGAATCCCTGCGTCTGCAAGTAGACCGCAAGCTCTTCTGCTTTCCTCCGTGATTTCTCTAGGGTGGTTGAAATGTACATTCATGTACAGAGGATGATATTTCTTCAATATATTGCACAGCTCGTCTGTAATCCTTTGGGGAAATGTACATGGAACT
>JBGOZA010000171.1:0-3159 GCA_041480025.1 Bathyarchaeia archaeon
AACAAGCTATAACGTCTAACACGGTCCTTGTCACCATAATGCATGCAAACAACGAGGTTGGGACAATAGAGCCAATCGAGGAAATCGGCAAGATCACTAAGGAAAAGGGTGTCCTCTTCCACACAGATGCTGCTCAGACCTGTGGAAAAATTGGGGTAGACGTTCACACGCTAGATGTGGATCTTCTCTCGATAGCCGGGCATAAGTTGTACGCTCCTAAAGGGATTGGCGCGCTTTTCATTCGGAAAGATACCGTCCTTGACAAGTTTATACATGGAGCTGGACAGGAGCAGGGGAGACGGGCCGGGACAGAGAATGTGCCGTACATTGTTGGTCTTGGCAAAGCGTGCCAGATAGCTTCCGATTCTTTGCACCAATACGATGAGAGAGTCAAGATTCTAAGAGACAGACTTCACAACAACCTACTTGATGGCTTAGGTAAAGGAAGGATTATGCTCAACGGTCACCCCGAAAAAAGATTGCCTAACACATTGAACATAACTATTCAAGGTATAATTGGGGAGGAGTTGCTTAGTCAGACGCCTGAAATTGCTGCTTCCACTGGGTCCGCATGCCATGCTGGGTCTACAGAACCCTCTCCGGTGCTTCTTCAAATGGGCTTGACAAGAGAGCAAGCCTTAGGGGCTCTCCGACTTAGTCTAGGACGATGGTCTACAAAGGAAGAAATCGATGAGGCAGCCCGACTCATCGTTCAAAATAGCGCACGCTTATTGGAGTGACGGTTTTAATGGATAAACACCGATTCCCACATCTAGCATTCTCTGTACTAGTTGTTGGGCTGATAGCTATTGTAGCTGTTCTGTTTCTCTCATCGCCTATTCTACGCTCCGCAACGACCATAAACAGCTTTGAGCAGGCCAAAACACTGGCCGATCAGTACGTGGCAGTAGTGAGCTCAGACCTTAAGGTCGCAGAAGTTGAGGAGTGGTCAAACAACTTCTATATTCGGGTTCAAGAGAAGAGCACCGAAATAAACGCGTTCGAGCTTCTAATTGATAAAAGCACGGGCAGAATTGCTCCTGAACCTGGTCCTAACATGATGTGGAATACCAAATACGGAATGATGGGCGGCATGATGGGTAGATCCATAGGAACATCTACTAGCAACATGTCTGTGAGCCCTAGTGAGGCTGTTGGAATCGCTCAAAGCTGGCTGGACACGAACTTTCCATCAGCAAAAGTAAATGAGCCTGACACATTTTATGGCCACTACACGCTTGACTTCTCCAGAGATGGAAACATTGTGGGTATGCTAAGCGTGAACGGCTATACCGGTGCTGTCTGGTTTCATAGTTGGCATGGCGCATTTATCGGAATGAAAGAGTATAGTTAGTAGGGGATTGTGAAAAATGGCTTTGGATAAGAGAAGACCAACAACAGCGTTTATTCTCTCGATGATCGGTGGAGTCTTAATGATCATAAACGGCGGAATAATGTTCATGATGTTCATGAATGGTTTGTATGGTTATGGAGGAATTGGTGGTATGATGGGAGGCTACCAAGGGATGATGGGGAGCTTCGGAATTCCTTTCGGCTTCATGAGTAGCCTAATGCTTGTGGGGTTGATAGCAGGAATAATTGTTGTCGTTGGCGCAGTGATGCTTAATGCCCGTCCGGCAGAGCACTGGGCTTGGGGAGTGATAATTCTAGTCTTCTCAGTTGTCAGCTTTCTGGGTATGGGTGGCTTCTTCATCGGTGCGATCCTAGGGATAATTGGTGGTGCCTTCGCGGTAAGTTGGAGATAGCGAACACACGCGCTAGGCAAATCTAGCGTAGCATTTTCATGCACGCGCGTGCGTCCTCGTTACTTGCTATTTGTCAAAATCTGGCATTATTTTCTTGTTTCTTGTAAATGGCAATTATAATATGTGAATTATGACAGTGTTATAGCTCGATAAGTCATGTCTTGCCATACCGACCATGAGCAACATCAGGAAGACGAGAAAAAAGGATGGAAAAGTATTCTGAAAGGCCTATTGATGATGCCATGTTGTTGGATTCCTATACTATACTTTGTCTACATAGTAATAGCAGGAGTATTCCATTAACCAAAGGAAAAGCGCGCGCGCTAGACGTGTTGAATCCAGCCATAGTCAGAGTAAATCTTCTTAACTTCAGGCCCAGTCATGAAGTCTATGTATTTCTTGGACAGTTCAATGTCCTTTGTGCACGTTAGCACCCCGATTCCAGTGCTCCTGTAGACTTGGATATCTGATGGAAGCTCAATGGCCAAACATGTGTCTGGCCAAACATTCTGAAAGGCGTTCCACCCGAAGATGGCATCAACTTCTCCAGTATGTATCAAACTCATTAGGGAGCCGCAGGCATCTGCGTGACGGGTAATATTTTTCCTAATCTTATCGGTTAGTCCTGCCTTGCTGGCAACATCATCCCATACGCCTTTGAGGCAGCCTCCAGTCGCTATTCCTATTCGAACTCCTTCCCTGCACAAATCGTTGATGGATGAGACTTTCGCAGGATTATCTGGCGGAACGATTATGACTGATCTTCGAAGGCCTAGAGATTTTCTCAGTCCAGGAATAACTAGACCTATGTCCTCTGCATCATCTAACACGTATTCTGCTCCGCCTGAGAATATGTCGCCTGCCTTAGTTACAGCGACCGCTGCCAGCAAGGCTTCAGGCTTGCCCACATGAACTAAGCATTTGATACCATGTTTCTCTTCGAAAAGTCTGGTCGCTTCTTGTAGAGGAGGTGCTACAGCTCCAGCGGAGTAGATTCTCAACTCGTTCGCGCTCAACGCTTTTCTCGCTCGGTTCGGAGGTTTCTCATTGAATAATATAAATAGGTTTCAGAATTGACGCACTCACTAAACGACGGCCAGAAGGGGAGGAGGTCAACTTACTCCGTTCCGAGAATATTGGCATATGTTAGCGCGTCTGTTACAATGACATTGTTAGCGCAAGCGTGCGCGTCGGTCAAACACGTTTAGTTTAATATCTCGAACAATCATCAATACTATTGGGGAAAAAAGTTGGTTTTGCAGAAAAAGAGCCTTCAGAAACCTGATCAGACTCAGACACCTCCGAAATCAAGAGTAGACACCGTCAGTCTGTCCGGCATGACGGTGATGAAGCAAACCTATCAACCGGGGTGGCAATGGTCAAAAGACATGAA
>JBGOZA010000172.1:0-3156 GCA_041480025.1 Bathyarchaeia archaeon
ACACGTGGTTTCAGTAGGGCTCTTGCTTGGAATGTTGTTTGCTTTGCTAATCGACGTAATACTGAGCTGAGATCTGGGGTGTGCGCTTAAGAACTTCCATGTCAGATGAGGAATTATGAGTACCGATATTCTGTCTGAGTTAAGACAAGACTTAGAATCAAGTATAGACGAAAAGACGAAGAATAGTTATCAACATTTTTTTAAAGAAGAGGTAAAAGCCTACGGCGTAAAGACCCCAATTGTGGAGAATATAGCAAAGAGTTTTTTTGATAGGATTAGAGAGAAAAACAAGAAAGATATCTTTTCTCTGTGTGAAAAGCTCTTAGAGTCAGATTACTCTGAAGAAGCTTTTATCGCGTTTGAATGGGCATACTCATTACGGAAATACTATGATGAAACTGATTTCTCAATGTTTGAACGCTGGATTGAGAAGTATGTTAATAATTGGGCGAAATGCGATACTCTATGCAATCACTCTCTTGGTTCATTTATTGAGCAAATCCCCAAATATATTGATAACCTTAAGGCTTGGACAAAATCAGAAAATCGTTGGCTGAGACGCGCTTCAGCGGTAACCTTAATCTTGCCTGCCAGAAAGGGCAACTTTCTGGACGATATTTTTGAGATTTGTGACAGTTTGCTGAAGGATGAGGATGATTTGGTTCAGAAAGGCTATGGATGGCTACTCAAGGAGGCGAGTAAGAACCATCAAAACTTAGTGTTTGAGTATGTAATGAAAAACAAAAAAGATATGCCACGAACAGCATTGAGATATGCTATTGAGAAACTTCCCAAAAACTTACGAGATGAAGCCATGAAGCGATAACATTTTTCTATAGTCTTAGATAGCAAGCGCGCGCTTCGTCACATTGCATGAGTGTCTTGGTTCTCCTGAATCCTAGCCCCGGGTTGTAACACGCACAGGTGTGTGAGCAAACAATACTGCTCTCTAGCTTGGATCCCAGAAGCTTTGACCGAAGTATTTCATTGCATAATAGTAGTAGAGATTGTAGTCGTCGAGGACGCCTATTCTATGTATTATGCATGTAACGTTGTATTGTTGCGCGACTTGTAGAAGCTTCATCACATAGGCTACATTTCCTACGCTCATCGAATACTTGCTTCCATAGCTTGTGTTGTATGTATTGGACGCACCCATTTCACTGATAACAAACTTGACTCCAAGTTGCTTTGCTTTTTGATAGAACATGTTATTCGATTCGGTGAAGTAATGTGCCATATCCGCATCTATTCCGGATTCTTGGCATATGGCTGTAAAATTCAGCGTCGTCGTAGAATTGTAGCTGGGATTATAGTTGTCATACTTGGCACCGTAAAGATGCCTGCCGATGCTGTAGTTGTTGAGTGGATCATTCAAGGCGAAGATGTGTCCGTTCCACCAGATTGTGAAGTGAATCTGAGTCTCAATACCGGCACCTCGCAACGCGTCAATCAAAGACTGAGCTAAAGGGATGTATCGAGTATCATTGTTGGCACTGCTGTATTCGCTCCAAGCGTCTATTACGACGTTATTGTTCTTGTAGCGATTACCTAGGTCCAGCCAAAGGTTGATCCATTCCTGTTCATGTCCATCAATGAAATTGCCTGAGCCACCCGTTGCAGAATTGTAATCATTTCCTGACCAGCAATGAGCGCATAGTAGGTAGACTGTCATGTTTCGCTTTGCGGCTTCATTGACTAGGAGGTCTAGTACCGTTAGATTAAGCGTTGAATAGTATCCCACGTGTTTTGCTATGGCCCACTCTGGAACGGCTTGGTAGCGAACAGTATTCCATCCATCTGCATCGAGTCTGTTGAGAAGAGGGACGACTTCAGTCGCTGTTTCAATATATCCGGACCAGCCGTAATCTTCGGTCAGCTGGCGGTCTTTCTTAAGAATAGTGTCATAATTATTCATCAAGACATCATAGTCATGTTGTAAATCATCCATTTGATCATGTAAATTGCTTAGCTCTGATTGCAGAGCCGTGCTACGCTTCTGGAGGTCCAGAATCGTGTTGTTTGACGTGTAGTGTTCATAGTAGAAAATTCCTGAAACTCCAATCAACAGTATGAAAACTATGACGAAGACGGTTCCGCTCTTGCCTGTCTTTTTCAACTCAACCATTCTGACGCCTCATATCAAGACTTAATGCACGCTAGGCTCATCAAACTTAACCCAGATATATTTTTAAGACTTGGGTGTGTGGAGGGGGGCAAAGTTTAGCGCGCGCTAACTCTCGCCTTAGGAAGAGTTCTCCATGTTTTCTTTGATGTAATTATTGAATTCAGATTTCGATTCTGGGTATTTTCGGACTTGGAATTCGAGGACAGTTCTAACGAAGGATAACAACGCCATTGTCTCCCGCCTCTCCCTCGCCCACCGGGTGGGCATCTCCTTTAGCATCTCACCATCCTCCATGAGCGACCTCAGCGTCTCCTCTCGATTAGGGAAGCCTTCGAGTAGGCTTTGTATCTTACCCCAATCGGGCGCTTGACCAGAGACTTCTTTGAAAACTGTTTCTATTTTATCTAGTCTTATCAGAATCTCACTAGATATTGATTGGTCTTCTCTCCAATGCGCGACCGATGAGAGAAGTAGGATGAATCCGTGCATCTATGTTCACCTTCCAATACTATATCCGATTGTCAGTTCTTGACCTTTTAACGTACGCCAGCGCGCGCGTTCCTGTTTCTCTTAAGTCTAGGGTTGAAGTTAAGAGACTGTTGCAGAGGATTTTCAGCTAGCGTCGATCAGCGTTATCCTTGCGATGATGATGCGTGTATGGTGCGTTTGCTCTGCGATGCTCTTGCGATCGTTTGGCGATGTTTTTTCAAGATTGTGCGATGCTTGAGCGATGTCATTTAGTGCGTGCGCGACTTCAGGATGGTTTTACTAGTTTTTTGGTTTTGATGAATGTGCCCTTATCGAGTTCTTCAAAAGCTTTGTTTAGTTCTTCCTGAGTGTTCATCACAATAGGTCCTCTCCAAGCCACAGGCTCTTTCAACGGTTCGCCCGACGCAAATAGAAAATGACCGCCTAGTTTTGAGCCAATCTTGACTAAATCACCCATACCAAAAACTGCACACTGTCCCTCCATTACCGTCTTATCCAGAACCTCTATTGATCCATTAACAACGTAAGCAAACGCTGTG
>JBGOZA010000173.1:0-3143 GCA_041480025.1 Bathyarchaeia archaeon
ACGATTCGGAACCAGTGCGGCGCGCGCGCTCCCGTTGCCTCCGCCGTTTCCCAACCACGTTTTCGCCTGTTGCTCTCGGATCTGTTTAAGCCGTGCCTCATCCAGATAGTACTTGCCGTTTATTTCAATGACGATGCCTGATTGACCAAGTCTTCGATGCATAGCTTCTTCAAAGCGCGGCGGCAGATCCAGCTCCTGAAGGGTCATTGCATTTTCAGGATTTGTAGCTCCTTTTTGGCGAAACTTGTCAACGATCTCGCGCAATCTTCCCCTACCGCCTCCGTACTGTCCTGGTCCAAATCTCCCAGGAGGACCAGAAGGAGCGGGAACAGATTGCCCCGTTCTGGTTTGCTCTCTGAGGGATGCTCCACAATTCGAACAAAACAAAGCGGTCTCTTCAACCTGCTGACCACATCTTGAGCAAGAAGGCATTATGAACACCGAATCATCGATGCTGCATAACCTATCCAGCGAGCGCTATCTTATATATGATACGAATGTTTAGAGCGGTTGTTTGATGATGGACTTTGGCTAAAGCCTTGGTCGCTTACTACACTATGTTTGGGAATACAGAGAAACTGGCTAACGCTCTTGCTGCAGGCTTGAGGAGCAGCGGAGTTGAGGTTGAGGTTTCCAAGGTTGATGTGGTGAAGCTTGAAGAGTTAACACAGGTCGATCTTTTATGTGTTGGCAGCCCTGTGCATGCTTGGAGTGACTCGAAGCCTGCGAAAGATCTTCTTGAGCATCTTAAGAGCGTGAATGGCTTGAAGGGAAAAAAGGCGTTCGCATTCGATACGAAAATGAGTCATAGCAGACTAGCTGGCAGCGCAACTGGGAAAATCGAAAGCAGACTGAAAGATCTTGGTTTGATAATTGTGAAACCAGGAGAATCAGCTGTAGTCAAAGGCAGAGAAGGACCCCTTGAAGAAGGCGCCGAGGAAAGATTCAACAAGATAGGTGTGGAACTAGCAAGAACCATATGATTCCGGAGCGCCAGTCCAATACTGTTGCCTCACGGATAGAGAGCAGCGCGCGACCAGACCGGGTCTGGGGTGTAACATGCGTAAGGTTCTACAAGTATCTAGATTATCGACACATGTTTTCTAGTAAAGTTTTCCTGTTCTCGGTACCGTAGGTCCTTTTATGAGAATGTGGGCCAAGTCTCGCAAGAATAGGTGAATTGTGATAAAGACTGCACTTGTGATCGTGCTCTTAGCGAGTGCTCTTCTCCCAGTCTTCCTGACTGTTGCTGGCCCGATAGCTACTGTGGAGGCTGCTACTCCGACGGCTTTCCTAGGAATAAGCGGTTTTCCAACCTGCACAGCGGACATAGATAGTGCCATCAGCATCATGAGTGCTCGCGGATTGAACTTTTACAGGATGAGTTTCACTCCAAGCTGGTACAGTAATCAGATAGCTCCTTTTCGTCTGAGCTATGTGCAATATTTCCTCGACCACAGTAGTAAGATGGTAGTTGTTGACCCTAATCATCTGCATCCCGCAAATGAGGCAGCATCATCATCAGCACGCAGCCACTGGACTACTGTGAGAAACAATATCTTCCAGATCCTCAAAACCTTTCCCAACAACAATAGAGTCACAATTGAACTCATCAACGAGTATGTGTCATCCGATTTCTACAATCGAATGCAGGCTTTGGTGACCGAGATACGGAATGCAGGTTATACTAATCGTATAATTGTGAACAAGTTCGCTCAGGCCTGGAACGTCATAAATGATCCTCTGAGCAGAACCTATCAAGGATACCATTACTACTTTAACACTTGGAGCGTCTCAGGAGCCATTTCAAACCTTAAACTCGCCTTATCCAAAGGGATCAAGCTGATCTGCACAGAGATCGGGGCTGATTACCGCGAATTTACTTATTTCAACTCGGGCACGGTTAGTGAGCTGAACAGTTTTCTGAGTCAATGCGCAAGCTTAGGCGTCGGTAACGCTGTGTGGATGAATTATCATGGATCCTGGTCTAACAACTGGCCGCGCTATAAGGCTTTAACCATTAAGTTCCCCACAGTCTATTCCCCACTATGAGTTGGGGATGCGCAAAGGTCAGATAGATATGACCTCATGACTAATGGTGTGTGCACTCCGCTTGCTCAGAGATCAACCGGCTTCTTCTCTTGGTGACTTTCAACAATGGCAGCGATAATTTCAACATCTCTCTTCCCATCTGACGCACTTGTTATGGGTTGAAGCTTCTTTTCAACACAGTCAACGAAGCTAACCCATTCTAGTCTGAAGGCTTCTTCGTAGACATCCGTTACCACAGTGTCCCTTGTTCTCTCGGATCCCTCAGTGATTCGTGTCACGGTGGGGGCGTTCTTCAAGAATGGGCTTGGGAAAATTACTTGCACGTTCTTTTCAGGGGAGTACGCAGCTATCTGTTCGTCCCACCATTTGTGATTTGTAAACCCGAATTCGTAGACGCAGACGGCCTCACCGTAGTCTAGAAGACTTGTAACAAATCGTCCGCCATGTCGAATCTCAGTTGTCAACACTCTTTTCGGATCACCGAATATGCCTCGAAGAGCATTAATATCGTGGCTTGTTACACCAAGCAACATTCCATAAGCGGTCATTTCTTCAGGTGAAGCTTTTTCGCCTAGTTGCAGCCTGGTTTGCTCGATTCTTTCAGCTTCACTTTTCTTCGATAATTCATCAGGTATTGGAGATCTCAGCTTCTTACTTACTTCGCCTCTTTCCCTGTGATGACTTGCTATATTGTGCATCCTAATTAGCCGAACATCCTTCATCTTCTTGAACTCTTCAAGTGATAACAGATATCCAGGGTCGTAACGCTTCATGTAGCCAACTTCGAGAACTACATCGTTTCTTCTCTGAGCTTCAACTATTTTCTCAGCCTTTTCCACGTTTTGTGCCAGAGACTTCTCGACGAAAACATGTTTTCCAGCATTCATTGAATCTATACAAGCTGCAGGATGGTCCACCTGACTTGTTAGAACAGCTACTGCATCGATCTCACTTTGTCTCAGCATTTCATTGTAATCAGTATAAGTCTCATCTATGTTGTAGCGTTTTCCAACAGCCTCAACTAAAGGTTTCACAACATCACAGATGGCAACGACCTCTATCCCAGGAACGCCTCCTCCTTCAGTTGCCGT
>JBGOZA010000174.1:0-3113 GCA_041480025.1 Bathyarchaeia archaeon
AATCTTTGACCATTTGCTGAACTGGCAAAGGTAGAGCGACAGGTGCAATTGACGCTATGAATACTATTCCGAATACCAATACATAGACTGCTCGGACGTCTTTTATGTTAAATTTTGACATGTTTTCTTCCTCCTATCATGGTCTAAGCTTCTCTTTGAGAAGAGTCATCCTCACTATCAAGGCCACTGCACCAACGTAGGTACTACACCAGAAGGCTGAATCAGATGCACCGCTAATGTAGCTTTGAATCCAGTCTCCTAATACTGGAATTGGAGGCCATAGCATTTGACCAATCGGCGTGTAAGTCATGAACGCTAAGATGCTAAGTCCGATCAGGAAGGCCATTGTCCAAGTCTTTGCACGATATACACGAACAATCGGCGAGAATACGCTTATAGCGATAGCTGATGTAACCGCCATCTCTCCTACAATAGTTATGTTGTTGTAAAGACCACTTAGAGTTGCGTCATTTATTCCATTAACAAAGTATAGTATGACCATCCCTATTGCACCGGTTAGTAGGATAACACTGTACATCATTCCAGAGCCTCCGCCCGTCAAGTTCTTGACGTTCTTCCTTATCAGAAGCAGCGAGACCACGATGACTGGCCAAGGCAGAGCCAATGTTGTTGCGTTTCTCAACGCAGCTCCAGGCGGCCATAGTGGATTCATAAAGTAAAGTGCCGCAATTATCGCCATTCCTATTAGGCCGATTATTGTAGGCAAGTTGCCCAGTATTTCACTTGTTCTTGATTGTCCTGTTTGTTCTTGCATGTTCTATCCCTCGATCACTTGAGTACTCCGGCGGCGTATAGAACCCCGCCTAGAATGACATAGCCAATTAGGAATGCTTTGATCAAGTCTTCGCCAGCAAGAACTGCTTTCGGAACCGGGTCCGTAGCCAAGTATGCGGCTATCGCAATGTTCTCTTCAGCGAAGCTCAAGTAGTCAGCGCACAGGACTGCCATAGAGTTGTCGTTGTCCCAAATCTCTCCAGCAACGAGCATTGCCCCCTCCGAAGCCAGAGCTTCGTAGATGACAACGTTTGATGTTTGGTTGTGTCCACCAACCATCACAGCGGCTCCGATATGATATCTACGAATGTATTCTACATCGTTCATAATCAATGCCGTGTTATCTGGATAGAAGTTTATGTCCTCCGCATTGAAAAGCTCAGGATGACCTCCTATCGTGTATCCTGCTTGCATATAGTCTTTTGACATCAGTGCGTAAACTGGTTCTGTTGTACCTGTTATTACTCTGACTCCTAGTTTCCCAGCATCTGTTGTGATTGCTTTGAGAAGTTCAAGAGTTGACGGAACGAAGCATAGTGTAGTAAGTCCCGTAGATGCCCCCCAGAAGTTTGCTCCAGTCCATCCACTATCGAATAGCAAAGGTGTTCCTTTCTCGGCACAGACTCTGACTGCTTCCAGTGATGCCTCAACGGTAGGTATGCTGCGAAGCTTAGTACCGCGCAGAGCATAGGCAGCTATCCATAGGACGACAAAGCTTGCGACTAGAATAGCAAGAATGTCCCCATTGACTAGTTGATATCCCATTGTTTTTCCCCTTTTTCTAAACTATCAATCTTTGCTATCTTAGAATATAAAACTTGTCACGGTCCTTCAGTAAAATTCAACCATTGATGTACTTTTTAGCGTGCATTTAGTCCCAAAAGAGGACTTCATTCTGCTATATCTTCAGTGAAATCGCAGAATTATGTGAATTCTATGCACCTATAGAAAACGCTTCCACCATAGGCTTCCTTGATTTCAGTTAGCGCGCGACTACCCAATTTAGTCTTTTCAGCCCTAAAGAAATAAGTCTCTATCTAGAACTAGTAAAGGGAGAGACCGATATGAGAATACTCACCGCAGATCAACTCAGAGTAATAGGAAAGAAGATGCTTCAAGCTTCAGGTGCTCCTGAAGATGAGGCAGAGACTGTTGTTGACATTCTGGTTGAAGCAAATCTGAGAGGACAAGATGGGCATGGCATATTGATGCTAGAGCGATACCTAGGAGACATCAAGAATGGGAGAACTGTTTTCCCAGCAAAGATAGAGATTGTGAATGAATCCAATTCTTCAGCCCTTATCAATGGGAACCACGGATTTGGGCAAGTCATTGGGGAAAAGGCTATGGAATTGGCAATCAACAAAGCAAAAGATCATACAATCGGATTCGTAGCCGCGTTCAACTGCAATCATATTGGAATGCTCGCTCACTATACCATGATGGCTCTGAGCCAAAACATGATTGGAATTACTATCTGCAACTCCAGCCCGGAAGTGGCGCCGTACGGTGGGAGAGCAAGAAAGCTTGGAACTGACCCTATCTCAATAGCAATCCCAGCTGGTAACGAAAGACCCATCGTGCTGGACATGGCGACATCTGTTGTAGCAGCAGGGAAGATTAGAACAAAATATGCAAAAGGAGAGAAACTTCCAGAAGGTTGGATAATAGATGGTGAAGGGAGACCGACAGTTGACCCTTCAGTCTTCGTGTCACGAAAAGGGATGCTTCTACCAATCGGGGGTTACAAAGGATATGGCTTATCGGTCGTTATTGATTCCATTTGCGGAGCCTTGACAGGTACAGGATGCTCAAGTACAGAGTTCAAATCAGGCAATGGTGTCGTAATGTGTGCAATCAATATAGAGAATTTCACCCCAATCGAGCTTTTCAAGAAAAGGGTGGACGCTCAAATAAGATCAATAAAGAATTCACCAACTGCACCAGGCTTTAATGAGATACTAATGCCGGGTGAACCCGAATTCAGAACAATGGAAGAAAGGGCTAAGAACGGGATAGAAATCGCGGATTACACTCTGGAAGCTCTCAGAGAAGCGGGAAAGGAACTGGGAGTCACAATAGAATTGTAGCCTAGGCGCGCGTAGTCCGAGATCATATTATTGTAGGGTACTCGTGTTACTGCCGAGCGTGCTCCAGGAAAGGTGCGCGTTTCAATCTCCAATAAGAAACAATCCTATTCCGCAAAGTGTAAACGCATTATACTTGATGGTTCAAGACCATGGCGCTCGCCAATTGTTCTCATCCAGATCGATCAGAGATTCTGGAATAGTTAGGCAAGTGTTCATACTGTCGAAGAG
>JBGOZA010000175.1:0-3099 GCA_041480025.1 Bathyarchaeia archaeon
CATCACGTGGCCTTTACATACAGGAGCGGTGACGGGCTCAGACTATTCATAGATGGACAACAAGTGGCATATGGCGCTGATTCAGGGCCTGTCCAACGTAGCGTCCAACCTCTCACAATCGGCTCGTTCACATATTATCGGGGTATGATTGATGAGGTCGCGATATATCCTCAGCGTCTATCTTCTCAACAGATAGCTCAAGATTACCAGCAGAGCAGGACTGGCTTGAGCAGTAGCTCCACAATAGTTTCACAGGAAATTCAGCCAGGCGAGAACTGGGACTGCCAGGTCATTCCTGATGACGGCTACGTAGGCGCAATCCTCAGCCAAGACAATGATGCACCAGTCACCACGAATGATTATGATGGTCTCTGGCATAAGTTGATTTTCACAATCAACTTAACAGCCTCAGATATCGGAAGCAGCGTCGACAACACTTACTACATAGTCAACAATGGAGCTGTGAAAAGCCTTAGCGACAATGGTCAGCCAATCATTAACTTGGAGGGTGCCAACAACACATTAGAGTACTGGAGCATTGATCTAGCTGGAAATGTTGAGAAACATCATTTCCTGACAGAGATCAAACTCGACCAGACCTCACCAGCGGGTCTAATCAACATCAATGGAGGCACTCGCGTCACTAACTCAACAAATGTTGTCTTGAATCTGGATGCTTCTGACTCCCTATCCGGAGTGGGCCAAGTCAGATTCAGCAACTACTGGGTATGGGGCTCAACATCATGGGAGAGCTTCTCGTCAACCAAGGCCTGGACCCTTGATGCATGGACAGGAAACCAGACAGTCTACTACCAGATCAAAGACAACGCCAACAACACGAGGGACTATCAAGCAACAATCCTAGTCGATGTCTCATCTCCGAAAGGCTCACTCGTCATAGGCGATGGAACACAGACCACAACTGATTCTTCGAATGTGGTTCTTCACCTAACCTACAGTGATTTAGGTTCAGGAGTCAACAAGATTCGATTGGGAACAAGTGCGAACGGAGGCTCAGTGACTTGGGGATCCTGGACAAATGCAACATCAACTGTAACATACAACTTGGGCTCAGGCACTGGAAGTAGAACGGTTCATTACCAGATCAGAGACAATGCAGGGCTAATCTCAGAAACATACACCAAGTCCATAACTGTGACAAGTGCATCAGTCTTCGACCAGTTCCCATACTGGATAATTCCAATCATCGCTGCAGGCATAGCTATTCCCGCCATCATATACGTACTCAAACGAAAGAAATAGCACACGCTGAGAACTGCTGGGAGGCAACATGCCTTGGCAACGTCCATGACGCCTCCCTCCTTTCTGCTAACAAATGTTGCTCACTTCCTTAGGGTCTGGATCTGTTCTCTGGATATTGCCACCTGTAGTCTTCTAGCGCGCTAGATACGACGTATTTCAATCGTATTACCTAATAGTATGTGCTGCACATTAGCGCGCGCGCTACACGCTGCTAAGGCGCTCCAATGGAGTTGTCGATACGTTAGAGAAATACTTGGTTTTCACTGGGAGGCCCAACGCTGGCAAGAGCAGTATCATAAGAGAAATGATAGGCTTGGATGTGAAGACTGGTAAATCTCCTGGTACTACACGGTGGATTCACGAGTATCCTTTGGGTAAAGGCTTGATTCTTGTGGATATGCCGGGTTACGGCAGAGCAATGGGTGTTAGTAAGCGACTGCAGGAGAAGAATAGTCGCAGAATAATCTATTTCTTGGAATCTAACGCTCCGAGGATAACGCTTGCCGTTCATGTCTTGGATATATCAACTTTCACTCAAGTTACTGAGCGTTTGGGGAAGAAAGGCTTCATTTCTGTCGATGTAGAGATGCTTAATCTTCTGGCTAAAGGTCTTGGAGAGTTCCCATTCGTGGCAGCGAACAAGATCGATAAGGCTGACAAAGAAACAGTGGACTCAAGCCTGAACGCGTTGAAATACGAGATCGGCAACAGTGGTCACTCGATTGAAGGTTGCATATTCCCTGTGAGTGCAAGAACAGGTGAAGGACTCGGCGTTCTGAAGAACGCAATTCATGAAAGGCTAGTGGGGAAAGGGTATAGTACGCCTTTCAAATCACAGCAGCGCGCACCTGGTGCACAGTCAACTTAGTAGAAACAGCCTGATAGGAAAGACCGACTGCGTGCAGCAGAAGAGATACACGGGCACAAGCTTTGTTGAGCGCACTATTTTTTCTTCCAGCAATATGTTGTGTCGCAGTGGTCATCGCCTTTCATCAAGGTCTTCGTCCTCTTCAAAGAGACGTTTTGACAGTAAGCTGGGGTGGTTACGAAGTCGGATTGGCAGCACATTACGTACCCAAGGTCTTGTGCATTCATCTCTTTGAAGACTTCTGCTAGTATGCATTCCTTGGTCAAGAACATGACTTCCTCATCATTGTCAACAGGATAGGTGATTGTGAACATTTTACGGGCGGCCGGGTTTTCGTGGAGTTGCTTCATTAGTGCTTTGAATTCGTTGAATGATTCTATTGTCTTCTTTCCCTTCAGCTGTCTCGGAATCAGTTCAAGATCATCCTGTACATGACTTCTGTAGACCAGATCGTGAGCCTTTTCTTTTCCCAGTTCTTTTTCCAGAAGTCTAGCGAGTCTAACTTCTTTGCGGAAGGTCTCTCTGAATAGGTTAAGATAGGTTACATCTGCTTTCCCATTGAACTTGTGCATAGCAATCCCCTACGATTTTCCAAGCGTACGCGTTCTCAAATATGATATTGAGTTAGCGCGCTCCGTCATCAAGGAGATAAGAAATAAATCTATCTTGCGTATGCTACTCAACCTCCGTTAGAAGAGATGTGCATTGCCCAGTTCTCGTAGATTGAATAGAAAAGATAGAAGCAAGGGGCGTTCCGTAGGCCCGAAACAAGTTCTTGCAATCATAATTTCTATCATAGTCGGTGCTGCAGTCGGATTTGGCGTAAGCTACGTAGGACTAGTTAGTCCTCTCAGAGCTGAATTAGATGAGGCTAACTCAAAGCTAGCAAACTATGAAGCATCATTGAAACCTAACTTCAACGTGTACAATTTTCAGAGAAAAGGGAATAACATAGCGTTCTCAGTTCA
>JBGOZA010000176.1:0-3088 GCA_041480025.1 Bathyarchaeia archaeon
AAGAAAGGTATCAAAGTCGGTAAACAACCATAAATGCGGTTCATCGAGAGTCTCGGGAACCCGATGTTCCTTAGATGTGTCAGGAAGTCACAGACCGACAGGCCTACAATGAATCCGAACAGGAGAATTGCTCTCAAAGTGAATGAGATACCGAAAATGGATGATGCAGTCAGATACGCAACTATGAAACACATTCCCAAGAAGACCCGGTAGTTCACCTTCTGAAGTATATCGAATCCGGAGAATAGATCACCGTTCTCTCGCGTACTATACCTCTTACCTATCGCCTGCAGTATCAGGTCGAAGACATTGCCGCTAAAATATAGGATTAGGATGAAAGCAAGTGAGAACGCGACAGAATCGAGGAGAGTAATTGCACCAGAAGTCCACATAGATGGCAACTCGAAGCTCCTATCTTTTTTCACAAACTTCTTTGAAGACTTCCAAATGTATTTGTGCGCTCTTCTCCCAAGAGAATAGCCTACTCCGTTTCAAAGCCCTATCTCCAGCAGCTTCTCTTTCTTCTCTGTGCAATCTTAGAGACTCCAAGTTCTGTTCCATACCCTCAATATCCCCCTGCCTAAGCACAAATCCTGAGTCAGAAACTACATCTCCTAGGTCACCAGCCTCGTAGCACACTACCGGAAGACCCGAAGACATTGCTTCCAGCACTGTTAGACCGAATCCCTCAAGGACAGAGGCATGAGCATAAACATCGGATGCTCTGTAAAGGTTGGCTAACTCTGCATCAGAAATGTCACTGAAACGAAGCACTCGAACATTCCTCTCCTTAGCGACTCTCAGAATATTTCCCTCTTCTATGCCAGCTCCCACAAGGATGAAAATTGATCCTTGTATCTTGCTCAACGCTTCAACTATGTCAATATGCCTCTTATGCTCAATCAATCTCCCGACACTTATGACAACGAAAGAATCCTCTATTCCCAATCTCTCACGGACGGAGGCCCGTGAACGCGTGTTCGGCTTAAACAGTTCTTGATCAACGCCGTGATGGATTGCCACAACTTTTTTTTCAGAAAAACCCCGGCTGCAAAGACCTTTCTTCGTAGACTCTGATGGGACAATGATTCTCTTTGCTCTCCTGCATTGAATGTTCTCTAGTTTGTCGAAGACCTGGCCGTTGATATCAGTGGATTGACTGTAGTCGTGATGATAAGTCTCAACCATGTATGGATGTCGAACAAACAATCCAGCGCCTTCGTTCGAATGGACGAGGTCATAGTTGTTGAGCCTTAAGGCCATGTTTCTCAGATACAGCAAGGGTGGGCCAAGGCCTTTGAGATAGAATCGAGCTGTAAAAACATCTACTTGGGCGCCTAGTTTACGAAGACTATCAGCCAGATACCAGCTGTACTTACCAACCCCCCAGTCTCTGCCTGCAATGTAGGTAAGCTGAGCTATTTTGAGTCCGTTATTCATCAAATGCCCCTTGGCCAGCGTATGCCAATACTTCATTCTTCCTTTATCCTTTCAGGTTCTGAGACGGCTGTCTGTTCAAACATCCTCAAGAGCTTTGAGGAAATACTTATCAAAGAAAGATTCTTCTCAACAAAATCTCTACCACTTAGCCCTTGTTTCTCTGCTATTTCTCTATGGCTATCAAAGTACATGATGGCTTTTGCTAGCGCTTCATGGTCTCCAGGTTCAACTACTATGCCGGATTCTGTCTCCCTCACATAGCGTCCTGGAGTTCCTCTTGAACAACATATTATTGGTTTTCCGACAGCTTGATACTCATACAGTTTCGACGATATTCCTTTCTCAACGTTTTCAGTACCATTTAGGGGCAGCAGAAGCACGTCAACGCTGGACATGATCTTCGCGACTTCCTCTCTTGGAACGATTTTCTCAACCAACTCAACATTGCTTAGTTCCAGTTCCTTTATTCCATCTCTTATCAGAGGAGCGACTTCTCCTCCACCCCTGATGATGATTCTTATCTTCTGCCCCTCTAGCAGTTTTGCAGCCTTCAGGATTTGGTTGAAATCGTAGGCTGGCGAGAAAGCGCCTATGTACATGACTGTGAATTCTTTCCCGCTATCACTTCCAGAAGAGGATGCAGGGAAGATGCTCAAGTCGACGCCTCCTGGCACAACCGTGATTTTTCTCTTCCCTCTCACATACTTGGTGGTTATGACATCGACGTAGGATGGACTTATTGGCGCAATGGCGTCCGCACCAGAATATGCAAGTCTTGCCACGAATTCTCCGAGTTTTCTGGAGTTGTTGGATTGGAGCATTCCTAGGTCGTAGAGATTCTCAGGCCAAAGATCGTCGACGTTCAGGATGATTCGACATCGATGAGCTGTTCCGTACAACAACGCAGGAAAGAACGAGATTATTTGCGGGTTTGACGCGAAGACACCATCCACTTTTCTTATCAATGAAAATGGGAAGATCGATGATAACGTAAAAACCATGAATAGGACAGCGCGTTTGAAGAATCCTTTCGAGGCCAGAGGTGGGACGTAGGTTCTGATTACATTGATATTGCCGACGTGTTCTCGCGCAAATGCCTTTCTTCTGTATGAGAGTGGTACGTTTCCTGTTGGATAGTGTGGAAAACCGGCGATCACAGTGACCTTGTGTCCTTTCGCAAGCAGTCCTTTAGCTACATTATAGGCTCGGGTAGCACTTCCAGCCATATCTGGAGGAAAGATTTCGGAAATCACCAAGATATGCATCTAGAATCTCGCACTTGTCTTAATGTTCTCCCAATTGCTGGTGAACCATTCATAAACCTTTGGCAGTCCCATCTCCACGCTGGTCATCGGTGCATACCCGAGGATTCGAGAAGCCTTCTCTATTGAGGCTCTTCTTCTTTCCGACTTGTCCCAGTCTCTCTTCTTTTGATAGGTTATTCCGCCCCTATTGTTTGTCAGCTCGTTGATCCAGTTGGCCAAGTCTATGACACGCGTCTCTGTTTCAGATGCAAGATTGACTGCTTCGCCAACTGCTTCAGGCATAATTCCCAGCCTCATTGTACCATCAACTATATCGTCGACGAAGGTAAAGTCTCTTGTTTCTTCACCTGTTCCGGTTATTGGCAACGGTTGCCCATGCATTA
>JBGOZA010000177.1:0-3087 GCA_041480025.1 Bathyarchaeia archaeon
ATACAACAGCATAATATGCAAACTCTCAAGGAAACACACCCATCCGAGAAGAGATATTGAAACGAGTCTTGGAAACCTGATTGCAGATGCCTTCGCAGAGATCGCGGAATGCGATGTCATGCTAGTCGGTAGTGGCTCTATACGAAGCGTTGCACTGGGCCCCCTGGTGACTTTGAAAGACTTGATGGCCTGTTTCCCCTTCGATGATATACTCACAAGATATGTCATAGATGGAGCGAAGCTGAAAAGAATATTCACACACATTATGCGCCCATCCAATAGGAACAGCGAAGGTGAATGCTACCAAGTCAACGGCAAAGTCAAGGCAATTTATGATGACGCGAGCATGAAGCTCATATCACTCTCTATTGATGGCCAAGAAGTACCTGACGCAACCCTATACAGGATATGCCTCGCAGGGTATCACGTCAGGAATTCAAAGGCCAATCTGAACGTGACCAACGCGGAGTTGATGGAGTCTGGAAGACCCAAAGTCATCTCCACCTCAGCCTACCATGTTCTAGACGAGTATCTTCGTAACCATCAGAACATCAGCAGAGAAGTTGAAGGAAGACTCACTTACCTAAACACGCAATGAAGTTCGTGCCCCAGTCGATTGTTCTCGGACCGCAAATATCACTATCATGATTGCCACTATTGGGAGAGTTGCGGCTATCTTGAGTGCTGTGGGAACGTCTGCCGCTGCGATGACAAATCCTCCAGCCATGGGTGCTGCTGCCCTTGCGAGGCTTCCAAAAGAATTCAGAATGCCTAGAGCTCCGCTTCTCTCTTGAGGATTCACTACGTTGCCAATATAGGCGGACGCTACCATGTTGAAGCTATTGTAGTAGTTGATTAGGATGAAGCAGAGGAGCACATATTGTGCTTCACCACCCAAGAGAAGAACCAGGTTCCCAGAGATCAGGGATAATGCACTGATCATCATCACAATTCTTCTACCGTACTTATCGCTGAAATAACCGGATAGTGGTTGGAGGAGGGTTGCTATCCCAGTTCCTAGAAATACAATTGCTCCGATGAGGGTTTTACTGTAACCAAATTCTTTTGCTAGATAGACGTTGAGGTTGGGACCTAGGAATGAATAGCCAGATAGAACAAAGGCCGTGGCAACTGAGACCGTGAGGACTCTTGAGATAACGTCCTTATTCTTCAGGGTATTGAACAATGGTATTTCCTCTGTTCTACGAATAGGATTAGTTGATTCTTTTCCCAAGACCAGAAAGACGAGCCCACCAAAGAAGCAGATTGAACCAATGAGGAACCAGAGATTCTGGAAACCGTAGTTATCAGCGACTATTCCTCCAAGTGCAGGACCTACGGCAAAGCCCGCGAGCTCAGCCGAACTCAAAATACCCATGTTCTTACCCATTCTCTCAGAGGACAAGTCGGATACAATTGCCCATGTGCACGGGACGACCGCTCCCTTCAGGATGGCGGTGCTTCCCCTCAATAGTATGAGTGGTAATACTTCTTTCTGAAAACCCATCATGATGTAGATTGGTAATAGCCCGAACATTCCAGCAACGATTAGTATCTTTCTCTTCCCAATGAAATCGGAGAATACGCCCCAGAGAAGCTGTGAGAAAACCATGATAGAGGCGAAGACTGAGAAGACCAAGGCCACATCAATGGGTGATCCGCCCAACTCGTAGACATAGATTGGTAAGAAACCGGTGCCAACTCCCCACTCCACCCTCAAGAGAAAATTCGTCAAGCACGCCGCTAATAGTATGCGGTTATTCGCGATGCTTCTCAGCATACGGTCTTAAGACCACAACTGAGCTTATAACAACGCGCACACATTCTTGGGCCAGCGGCTTAAGCTTCGAGAATGGGGCGAGAGAGCGCAGCGCGCTCAAAACAATAATAATTATGTTCTGGTATGCATATATACAAACTGAATAATTGACACGAGGTTTTTGTCTTGGGCGAAAAAGCACAGAAAAAGCTCACAACCGTTACCGGTGCACCTGTCCCCGATAATCAGAATTCCATGACCGCTGGACCTCGAGGACCGCAGCTTCTACAGGATGTCTGGTTCCTTGAGAAGCTGGCTCATTTTGACAGAGAAGTCATTCCTGAGAGAAGAATGCATGCCAAAGGCTCCGGTGCTCACGGCACATTCACCGTAACACATGACATAACGAGATACTCGAAGGCTAAGATCTTCTCGGAAATCGGCAAGAAGACGGAAATGTTTGCCCGTTTCTCAACGGTTGCTGGAGAGCGGGGTGCTGCGGACGCTGAACGGGATATTCGCGGCTTTGCCTTGAAATTCTACACTGAAGAAGGTAACTGGGATCTCGTCGGGAACAACACTCCCGTTTTCTTCCTACGCGACCCCCTCAAGTTCCCAGATCTAAATCACGCAGTGAAGAGGGATCCACGGACGAATATGAGGAGCGCGAAGAATAACTGGGATTTCTGGACATCGCTTCCTGAAGCTCTCCATCAGGTCACCATCACAATGAGTGATCGAGGGATCCCGCTATCTTTCAGACACATGCACGGTTTTGGCAGCCACGCCTTCAGCATGATCAATGCCAAGAATGAAAGGGTCTGGGTCAAATTCCACTTCGTGACTCAGCAGGGAATTAAGAACCTGAATGATGCAGAGGCAGAATCAATTGTCGCGAAGGACCGTGAAAGCAATCAACGTGACCTATATGAGAGCATTGAACGCGGTGATTTTCCCCGCTGGAAGATGTTCATCCAAGTCATGACTGAGGACGAAGCGAAGAAAATGCCATACAACCCCTTCGACCTGACCAAGGTCTGGTATCACAGAGACTTCCCACTGATAGAGGTCGGATATTTCGAACTGAACCGTAACCCCGAAAACTACTTCGCTGAAGTAGAGCAGGCTGCGTTCAACCCCGCCAGCGTGGTCCCAGGCATCAGTTTCTCCCCAGACAAAATGCTGCAAGGCAGACTGTTTTCCTATGGTGATGCACAGCGCTACAGACTTGGCGTAAACCACAATCAGATACCTGTGAATGCACCACGTTGCCCGTTGAACAGTTATCACCGAGACGGACAGATGAGGGTCAACAACAACGCAGGCAG
>JBGOZA010000178.1:0-3075 GCA_041480025.1 Bathyarchaeia archaeon
GCCCAACTCTACGAGGAAGAAGACTAATCCACTCAGAATAGAGTTGTTGAAGGGGTCAAGCAGCTCTGTCATATAGAGGCCGGTTGCAACTCCTAGCGCTCCGTTGAAGAGAGCGAATAACCCGTAAAGAATGCTAGGCACTATCACCCCCGGCTCAGATGCCACAGCTTTTGCAGATAACTCGAAGATGTAACCGGCATTTCTGACATGTGTTATCCATCTGAGCAAATAGAACAGCAAGACCCCGCCTAATGCAGCAAAGATGATGCCTATTGCAGAGATTGCTCCTCCGAGCAGCGTTAGTACTAGTCCGACCCCAATAATCAAGAATGATGGTGCATAAACTGCGAACGTCATCACGTTCCGTCCGAATCTTGCCATAGCCCTGAGTAAAAGAGGAACAGAGACTATTGTAAATGCGACCACTCCGCCGAGCACAATGGTTACTGCTAGAATGTTTCTTGAAACAAGATCCCTTAATGCCACAATTACGAATGCGAAAATACCAAGCTCCATCGTGTGATAAACGAATATGTTGAGGACACTGTAGATTCCCACAGAATAGAGCAGCACCATAGCAACTGCGAGAACAATCGGTGCTCGAGTCTTCGAGTGTTCTCTTGGCTGTATGACCTGTTGATTCAAGAGATGGTTCCCCTCATTCCATCGTCAACCAACGTTTTCTTCCATTCTTTGTGACTTTGGCATGCAAATTTGTGCAGTGTAAAACAGCTCTGGGCAGTATCTATGTTCGGGGATTGGTGAGATTGAGAACGTGTTGAGCTATTTTTTCGTAGGCTTTGAATTCTTCAAGAGTTGGGAATTCTTTTCTTCCAGCGGTCATTTTGCCCAATGGAATAAAGGGTAATCCACCAAAACTCACTGAGACTTGCATTGGAATTTTAGGTGGATGTGTTATTGTGACGCATTGCTGCTTTCTATCAGTCTTCAAAACTACTTTGTCTAGGTCGTTCTTCAAGAGCATGCTCTTCAGGTCGTTGTCCGAGTTCAATGTTTGAGCTATTTGTCCTCCTTCCCATTTGAGGTCAACTACTTCTTTGCTCAGAAGGCCTTTTTTCACGGGTTTTGATTCTGCTTTCAGCTGATTCTCTAAGCCTTCAACGTTGGTGCGGACGACATAGTGATATTGATATGCTACTTGACTCCCACTAACTGGTTGTCTCGCTACCTGCACCAAGTCAATATTTTTGTCTTCAATCTTCACACATCCCAAGCTCAGCATACCGCCGATATAGTCGGGGCTATCTGAGCCCAGAACAGTTGCATTTATCCCGATTTCTCTGAGGTGATTACAATACTCATTGATCAATCCAACTTCTTTCACATTGTCCTTTAGCTTCTTGAATAGACTCATCTTTCAGTTTCCTCCCCAATCTGACCAGAATCAGAGTTGCCTATCTGTTCATTATTGTAAGGAAATAAGATGCAGTGAGTCACAAATGTGACTAAGTAGATAGACATCTTCACAACTAGCTGAGATCAAGCGCGCGCGCTTAGGGGAGAATTGTGGGAGAGAAATCTTAATCAGCTGTATCGTTGATGATTGTTCAGGTTTGGTGATTAACTGAGTTGTCAAGAGATCAGATGATAGGCTCGCTCATTTTAGTAGCTTCTATTGCAGTTCTCGGTGTGTACGGTTACTTGTTGTATTCGGGATATGCTTGGCTCGCCTATGGAATTGTTGTCACAGTTGTTATGGTAGGTGTTATGGGAATTGTTGCGTGGATAGGCTGGACGATGGCAACGACTCCTCCTCCTGCCCCGATAGAATCATTTGATGATTCTCAGAAGAGTCCAGATGATGCTTCTGAAAAGACATGAATCTTCTCTAGATTTCTAGCGTACTAGTAGAGTAGCATGCGAGCAATGCGCTTCCATGGCGCGCGCAGACCCAAACCCCTCTCGAGTTAATCCGAACGTTCCCTACATACTGGACAATAGCAAAGTGTATAGAGACTTGTCGTTACGCATGCTTGAGTCGCAAAAGTAGGGGATTAGTGTTTAAGAAAAGATTGGGAATAGCAGTCATTCCTCCAATTGATCTTGAGCCATATCTTAGACTTCTTTACAGAAATGTCGCCAGCAAAGGGATTGATGTTTTTGATTCTACGTGGATGGCTAGTTCACTCAAATTACTATTCTTAAGAAGAAGAATAAGTATAGTTCATGTTCATTGGCTTGAGCATTATTTCAAATCGCCAAATCCGATAGTTACCGCGTGTGCGAGTTTGGTATTCATTTTTCAGTTTGTCTTCTTTAAGATCATAGGACTAAAAACAATGGTCACATTGCATAACGTTGTACCCCATGAACGCGTGTTTCCCAGAGTAGAACACATGATTTTTGCTTGGGCATTACACTTTTCAGATGGTGTCATAGTCCATAATGATTATTCAAAGAGATATGCGGAAGAAGTCTACAAGATAGATGCTCGCAAGATTTTCGTAATACCTCATGGAAATTTCATAAATTACTATCCGGATAATACTATGTCATCTGAAGAGGCTAAAAAGACTCTGGGTATTTTGCCTGACAGATTTGTTTTGTTGTTCTTCGGGATTATTCGGCCACACAAGGGAATTGACCTTTTGATGAGTTCTTTCGAAGAAGCTGTAAGGAAAAGTCCACAACTATTTCTTCTAATTGCGGGTAAATGTCTGAATGTTAGGCTACGAGCAGAACTGATTAGATTTCAAGACCGCTTGCCAAAGAACTGCAAGATCATAATGAATCATATTCCAGACAACGAAGTTTCGACCCTCATGAGAGCTGCGGACATAGGCATGCTTCCATACCACAAAGTAACTACTTCTGGAGCTGCTCTTCTCTTCATGTCTTACGGTTTACCGCTTATTGCTTCTGACCTTCCAGCGATGAGAGAAACCCTAGGAAATGACTCCACCACATATTTTGGTAGCGATGACTCGAAAAGTCTCGAGGACGCTATGCTAGTTGCTTCAAGAAAGGCGCTGTCAGATTCTGACCGGAAAGAGATCTTGGAGTCTGCTAGACTTCTTGATTGGTCTAAGATTGCAGACGCAACCATCGCTGCAC
>JBGOZA010000179.1:0-3057 GCA_041480025.1 Bathyarchaeia archaeon
ATGTTTTGAGAATGCACCATAGTTCCTGTCTGCCAGTGACTTGATGCATCTTTCGGGGCTTAGTCCTGTCTTTCGAGTCTCCACCATGTCTCTGAGAAAATTGGTGACTCCTGAAAGGACACTGGACTCGGAATTCACGTTTCTGTAGTCAACTATCACTGCTGGAAGCACCATTAATGAAAGCGATATTGCCAGACCTATTGCTGGTTCTGTGCCGGGACCCATACCTAAGACGGTTTGAATTCCGGTCAGTAGTGGAACGGCGAAGCGAGGAATCGGGAACTGGGTTGGCACAAAGAACGGTACGACAGTTAGCATTGCAAGCAGAATGCCTACTGGTATGCTAGCCGCGAATATCAAGTATGTCTTGGTGTTGGGACATGGAAAGTTGGACTGGGACCCATCAGACAGGTAGAGGAAGACTCCTGATAGCATCGGTAGTATGATGAATGCAAACATGAAGAATGACTCAGTGGACATACCCATTCCCACTCCCTGACCGATGCTCATGGATATGACGAAGAACATATAGAAGCTCAGGGCACCTAGGACAGAGACAATTATGAAAGTCTCCATCAGCATACTTAGATTTTCGCTGACCGCTCTCACATCGGTTGCCAGTTTCTTGAACATATTATCTGTCTGCTGGTACAGATAGTGGAAGACATCTCCACCAGTACGAACTGCGGAAGCGTAACCGAGCAGGAGTTCCTTGTATTCTTTTAGACTAATTGACTTGGCAGCTTTCTCCATGGCGGATACTGGGTCGACTCCCTCTGAAAGTACTATTCCCTGAATTCTTCCCATCTCCTCGCTCAGTTTGGGAAGAAGTTTTATGCCCCTTATTCTGAGAAGAGCCATGTATGGATCAAGTCCACCGCTCACCATCACACTGATGTACATGAAAGCGAACGGGATTTCAGCTTTGAGCCCGGAGACTCTGCTTGATGCCTTAAGGCTGGGATAGAATATTCCGATTCCCAATGCACCCAAAGGCATGAATGTAATAATGAGGGGAAGCAACATCGGCGATGGAAGAGCATAAGATAAGATCATCAAAGGTAGGAAACCGGCGAAAAAGAGGAGAATCAGTGCCGCTGAGATGACTGATGTGATGATTACTGCAAGTGAGACTTTTGAGAGATAGGCAATTGGGTCCTGTCTCATATTGGCTGCGTCAATCGCATCAGTGATTCCCGTATTTAGTCTTAACAGTGCTTGACCAAGTCCACTAAACCTGGTATAGCAGAAGTCGCCTATACTACCCATTCAATTCATCTCCTAGTTGACCTTGAAGACTTGCTGATTGGGCGTCACGGTAGTTGCATATTTCCGTCTGGATTTGAATTGACTATAGTTCACTAATGTTCGAGCAACGTCTTCCTGTGAGTTGAGGCCAGATTTTATTAGGAAAGTCATGATTTCTTCTCTTCGGGCCACTTCCTGCATGATCTCTTCTCTGGACAGCCCTTGTCTTCGCCCTATCGTGTCAAGTAACACACTGTTTTCAAGTCGAGTGACGTACGTGTCAGTGATTGGGTCCCACTCGGAGACTTTCACGAACGTGTCGGTCGCCGCGATTTCAGTCACGTTCCTTATGCGTCTTCCAAAAGTCATTCCGTCCTTCTTGCGAGGCAGATTGACTCGGCTCATCACTATGCATGCATTCATAAGAGGCACATAGTCTTTTGACACGTTCATTGGGGGAGACGTCAACCTCTTCACAGCGTTGTCTACACTGTCACCGTGCATCGTACATAGGCCTCCGTGACCCGTTGCCATAGCCTGAAACAGAACGTATGCTTCTTCTCCTCTGATTTCACCTATGACAACAAAGTCAGGTCTGTATCTCAGACTGACTTTGATCAAGTCAAAGAGTGTTATTACACTCGTATCTGATGCACCGAATCTGAATCCTTGTCGGCTGACAAGCTGAACCCAGTTCTCATTTGCCAGATTCAGTTCTGCGATTTCTTCAACTGTGATGACCTTGTCATTGGCGTTTATGAGCCCAGCTAAAGCGTTGAGTATGCTCGTCTTGCCTGCACCTGTTTCACCTACAACCATGAGGCTTCTCTTGTTCTCAAGAAGGAACCAGAAATAGGCTCCAAGCCTAGCATCAACGGTGCCAAGGCGAACCAAATCAACGATGCTGAAGGGTTCCGGCCTGAATTTCCTAATACAGAAGGTGCTACCTCCTGCTGAAACTTCACGCATGAAAGTTGCCGCTAGCCTGTGTTTCTCAGGCAACATAGCGTCAAGAATCGGGAATGCACTAGAGATGTGCTTTCCTGAGACGTGTGCCAGTTTAAGTACTAGATTGTCATAGGCCGCCTCATCTTTGTATGTTATGTTCGTAGCAATACTCTCATGCTTCCTATGCCAAATATAGATGGGTTTTCCAAGTCCATTACATGATATATCCTCTATGTTCGGGTCGGACATAACAACATGGAGGTCGCCGTACCCGGCAATATTCCTGACCACATAATAGAATATTTTCTCGAGACTATAGTCTCCAAGATCTTTGAATGTGCTGCGATATTTCATGCAGATACGTTTGGCTTCTTCTTGAACATATTTCGCAGCATCAAAATCCAAAGTATCGGGGGGCTTCAATTCATGCGATAACATCTCTGCCAGTCTGTCATACGCTATTTGTTCCCTATCATCGAGAGCTTCCTCTTCAGAAAAGTACTTCAATGAACCTCCTTCGGCAGGAGCAGCTATTGCTGCACTGGAAAAAGGATTCTCAACAAAGTATTTGTCTATGACATTCCAAGTAGCATCCAGCGGTTGTATCTCGGAAACAATCTTCTTCTCCTTAGGCTTCTTGGTCATTTGGAAAAGATTTCTAGATAGTGCCGGTATTGCCGGAAGAGCTAGCTTAGGCATTGTTATCTTAATCTTTTATTCCCCCGTTGGGTTCTCAATATAATTGGAAAAAAAAGGGGTAAAAAATCCCTTTTTTTAGCTTAGGGTGACCATTTGTGGGTAATCTTTGCCCGCTGCAGTGTGTAGTTTGACTTCGATTGTTGTTCCTGCGCTGAAAGGTGC
>JBGOZA010000180.1:0-3048 GCA_041480025.1 Bathyarchaeia archaeon
CCCCGCCCACTCTGCTTTCAAGTCATAGTATCCACCGGCAGCGGGAGCCCAGGCTATTGAGTATCTGCCTCCGGTGTTGGTTCTATTTGATGAAATAGCCGTCCAGCCGGCTGCGCCGCTGGATTTGTAGGAGAGTGTAACAAGTTCATCATTCAGGTTGTCGCCGTATTGGTCGGTGAGTTGACCTGTCAAAACCATGTTCCCGCCGATAGTTGATGATATCTCTGTGGAAATCGAGATTGATGTTGATGCGTGAAGGCAATTCAGTTCTACCCCATTGGTTTCGTTAGGATAGGTGTTTGAATCACCCGGCCAACTGGCCCTAAGTGAGTAGTTGTTCCCTTGGGGGGGTTGCCAATAGTAAGAGTACCCGCTAGCGCTATCGGTCTTGACAACCTTCAGCAGTATCCATTGATCCGACTCAGAAATCCTGTACCAGATTGAGACATTCATGTTAGGTTTCTCAGGATTCAGAGATCCTGCAATGACTGTGCCAAGCTTGAGAGTCGTAGTTTCTGGAGATAGCGAAATTGACAATGAGCTAGGCACCATGCTTGGACCGCATTCCAGTCTGGTTCCGATTGTCTCAGTTGGAACGTTGTCGGAGTCTCCAAGCCAATAGGCTTCGAGCTCGTAGCTGCCCTCATCAATAGGGACCCACTCGTATGAGTATTGGCCACTAGAATTGGTCTTGACGGTTGTTAGGAGGGTCCAGGTTTGAGAGCCTGCGAGGTTTTGGCAAAAGATAGAAATGTCCACATTGGGTTTCTTTGGTTCAAGAGATCCAACCATAACTGTGCCGAGCTGAGGCACCGTAACGTTTCTTGATAGGAAGAGTGTGAGTGCGCTTGAGGCTTTCCTACTAACGAGTGCTATTGGAGTCGTTTCAGCTGGATGAGTGTCAGAGTCACCCAGCCAACTGGCCTTGAGTGAGTAGTTGCCTGCATTGATCGCAGCCCAGTTGTACGAGTATTGGCTGCTCGAATTCGTATTGACGGTCGCCAAGAGACTCCAAGAATGAGAGCCCGTCATATTCATGTACCAAACTGATATGTTCGAGTCTGGTCTGCCTGGTGTCAGAGTTCCTTCAACAATTACGCCCTCGCTGGGAGTTATGGACAGGGAAGACAAAGAGATCGACAAAGTACTGTTCTGCAGCACATGTGCCTCTGTGGTGTTTACATATACGTTCATTCGAGTTTCATTCATTGTTAACTGGTAACCGGCGTCAAGCAATTCACTCATGGATTTTTGGAGGTAGTTGTGGAATGATTCTATAAGTCTGGGACTGGCAAGTGAGGCATTGTCTGGATCTAGTGAGGAAACCAAAGCATAGCCTTTCGCTTCAGCTGCGGGTTTGAGGATGTTCTTCGCTGCCCAATAGTCCATTGCTACTGGGTCCAGACTTGCACCAATGATATTCGTGTAGCTGGCAGCGTCATATGGTGTTGGGGGCCCACAATAGCCGTTTCCGAGACCCATGTCGCCGTATTCCACTGGGTTGGCGTTGACCCAGATAGCGTCAAGCAGATTCAAAGTGGGAAAACGCGTTTCAGCCATCTCTGTTCCTAAGGCGCCGAGTTTCAGCTGATCATGAGTTTCTGCTTGGTTCGCAATGTATCTGACGCCCTGATACATCTTGACGCATCCAGTCACACCGAAATAATAGTGGGATTTCAGAACTGGGCAGTTGATCAGTTTGAGTCTCTCAGAATCATAGCTCTGTGTCGTAGAGTTCCATATTCCGTTCTTGAAGCTGATATATGTACCATATTTGGTCTCGAATTTCGGGTACGAGACTTGTATGCCTGTTATGGGGTCAGGATCGGAATTAACGACGTAGCCGTCGACATTGTCCCCTGTACTGTACTCATCTACTATGCTTGACCTTATGGTGTACCAGGACCATGCTGAGACTCTTGATGTTGAGAATAGATTCGCTACGTCTGTGAAGGATTGAGAATGATCGTAGGCGTTAGAGTTGGCTAAGTCAAGGCCACCTGTGCCTTGACCATTGTCAGCGATGACTACTTCACCATCGAAGCCTTCAGGATGATTCAGTATCTCTTTGACCAAGCTCTTGACAAGATCTGTGTTAGTTCCCGCCCTTTCAGGCCCTACCGCGTTCACCTTGATTAGGACGACATCATCTTTAGCAATCAAGCCATCTGGTTGATTTGATGTCTTGAAGAAGTCTAGACTGTTGTTCTGCATGAGTGAAATGAGCGTCAATACAGCATTGTCCATGTTCCCATCAGCTCCAGAAGCATTCTGAACGAAATACAGTGTTGATGTGGCTGATTCTGCTGTCTGTGACTTCAAGTCAAGTTGGATGGGAAGGACACTCGTTTCTTGTGATGTCGAGGCTGAGCTGAAAACAGCTGATCCGAGAGGAATACCAAAGGTGAGAAGTATGATGCCCAGCACGAAGCAGGTTTTGCCTGAACGACTCCTAACTGAATTGGGAAATGATCTCAATAGGCCTAGATTGATTGATGATGCTGATATTAGCAAAAGCGATTGGACATTAATCATCGCCGCTCTCTGGCACGGGTAGACGATTCTTGAAGGTTTTCTTCCGGTTCTAATGATGAGCCATGCCAGACTAACAATCCCTAGGAAGACTGTTCCAAGCGTGAGCTTCCTCTTCTCCAAGTATTCTCTCATTGTCTCATCATTTCATCAGTATCGGCGCAGGGGTCAGTATATGGCACAACTGGCTGAGACCGCCTATTTGTTTAACATCGGTGGTATATATCGACCTACCCATACGCGCGCTAGTTATTCTTGCTGGTTCCTTAAACAGACTTTTTTCTCTTAAGATACAGTTTTGCACACTGCTCAATCATTATATGTTCCCATATCTGCCATTTTAAGTACATAATTTATAGAAGACTCTGGCTCTTTTTCTATATCTCTTTCTTCAGATGTATAGAAGACTGATCAGCACTTGCGATGTTCTTTGGAAACCGGAGAAATTGGAGAATGATTAAGCCAACTATCACCATGGCCAAGCTGAACGGAAACAGATAGACTATGCTCGATAAA
>JBGOZA010000181.1:0-3040 GCA_041480025.1 Bathyarchaeia archaeon
CACGAATCTTCTGAGATCATGGTTATTCGCGATCCACATGCTGGTTGAATCAATTATTCTCCTAATCTCATTATTATGCCATTTAGCTATACTATCGGCAATGTAAAGGGGCATGTTGTGACCGAATGCTTCTGGAACACTTGTTTTGGCCATAGCCTTCAACATTAACATTATGAGAGTCTGCAACTCGTTCCTGGTTGCTGCATTTCTGAAAAGGATCACGTCAACCGGTTCAACTGCGCCTCCGTAGCGATGGCCGAAAGAAACTACAGTCTCCGCCCGTTGATCATATTCAGGGTATACGAGGCGATCCATGAATAGTACATTGCTTCTAAGCCTGCTGTCGGAATGTGACTCGGAAAGCTGGATGTAGGTCTTTAGAAATAATCTCTCAGGACTAATTCTGTTCCGTATGGCCCCGCTAACAAAACCGGGTTCCCTTCTTTCCAGTTCTGGCACTATGGTTCGGAACGCTGAATCGTATTCTATTAGGCTCCAAGGGGTTGGGAGTCTGTCGTAGCTGTGGATGCTGGCATATTGAAGGAGCATTCGATCCGAGCTCGGGATCTTCTCCAAGCTGTCTTGTGAAAGAGGACTGTTCCAGATCTTGTTGTTGATGCAGACTGGGATCAGATGGGTCTTGAAATCTCTAGCTGTGGTGTCTTTTGTGATTCCTAGGAGGAGTATTCGCTTCTCCCAGCATTGTTCAATCAGCATGTTCAGGGTGAATAGTGTGAGGAAAGCTAGGTCCAGGGTTGTTATCCAGCATTTCTTGCCTCTTTTTTCTATCTGCAGTGGGTTCCCCGAATATTCTTTTTCGAATAATTGTTTCCCAACATATTCTACTAGGGCTTTTACACGGTTCCAAGAGTCTTCATATTGAGGACTTATGCGGTAAACTCCTTCACTCTCAGCTATGAATCCTTCAGCAACTGACCTTGAAAGAAACCTCGTTAACCTTTTCCGCCGATCAGGTGAGTCAATCCTCAGGTCGACACAAATATCATTCAGGTTCTTAGGCCCCTTCTTCTCCAGAAGATAGATTGGAGCATACCTCAGATAATCACCTCTGGCTGCTGGAAGACGAAGATCTGTGTTCACTACTCTATGCCTGTTATAGGCCAAGTCGTTTTCATCGATCTTCGCACCTCCAATATCGCATTCGAAGATGGCGCAGGTATCCCACAGCTTGCGCCTAGTCTCATAAATGAGACTGCTCTGCATGTTCCCAAGGCTGCGATCCATCAACAGAATCTTCACGTCTTGTGCGGGATCAGTAGCTATCTTGTAGGCCAGATAGAACTCGCTGAAAGTCATGATCCAGTTGCTGATTTGAGAGTTGTTGACTACCGTCTCATCAGTCAAAGGCTTGGCAAGGGCTAAACCCCCATCAGCTGACGATTCCATAAATGATTGTTCAACCTCTGTAACCTCACTCACATACATGGGTACACAACTGGACACACCTATACCTTGCCCAACGAAACGTGTCGAATACTCTACCTGGGGACCAGCACCACTAAACTCAACTGTTCCCTTGGATGCGTAGGATCCTCCGAAGAAAATCACCAAGTCGAACATAGGTCGAGTATACTCTGTGCCGTCCACAGCGGCAAAACCGACTTTCCTTGAGCCAAAGAATTCCTGTGAGATTCTTGTTGCTTCACTGGCGTCGAAATCTTTTCTAATAATGTCTTTGAGAAGTAAGTCATAAATCTCTTTGACCGTATCAAATCTCTTGGTATAGTCAAGTATCTGGTCTGATGCCCCTCTTTTGAGAATATCCCCAGCTCTTTGGAATTGAGAGCTGATGAATGACTTCGCCAATTTATGCTCCCCTCATCTTATACTCCTAACATTTTTAGAGTCTCCTATCGTTGCTCGAGAGAGAACGCTCCAACTTCTTTGCCAGAATATGTTGCAGACTACACTGACACCTATGAAGAAGCTTCACTTTTGACAAAGTTACTTAGACATGAACTGAGCACATTGGATCCAAGGCTTGCGTTGCCCAAGAATCTGCATAACGTAGCCATTTGAGGGGCGCATATGTTATAGTCAAGACTTGTCTTAGAGTACATCAAAGCGCGCGCTAATTACCCGTTTCGGGTATGATTAACCTTATGTTTCATGTTGCGACTCTTGTTCTTGTGGTCTGGGTTGGTTAATGGTTGGGAGAAGAGTCTGGGCATTGATGATTGGTCCAGTTCTCTTCCAAGTGTGGATCGTTTCTTGAAGCATTATGGTAGGGCGACTCGGAGCGAGCATACTAGGAAGAATGTTCTAGTAGTTTTGAGTCAGTTCAGCAGGGTTACAGGTCTTGGACCTGATGAGCTGGTCTCGTTGTCTCAAGGTGAGGCTTCTGAGAGGCTGCAGGGATTCTTGGATAAGTTGAGGACACGAGGAGACAGTATTAGGACTCTAAATGTTTCGTTGGGTTACCTGAAGGTTTTCTTCAGGGTCAACGGCTTTAAGAATGGTCGGGAACTGGAGGTTGAGCGTTACCATCAACCAGCACGATACAGAAAAAGAAAGGAGTACATTCCGACTCGAGACGAAATCATGAAAATGAGCTATGCTGCAGGCAGCAAGCTGGACAAGGCGTTGATTCTAGCAGCCTACACCTCTGGCTTGAGAAACTCCACTCTCAGAGCCTTGAGGTATCGTGATCTAAGTGGTGAGTTACAGAAGGGATTATTGATTGTCAAGGCCTCGGTTTATCCAGAGATGAAGGAGATCGATAACGGTGCCTGCAAAGGAAACATCCCATACTATACTTTCTTCGCCAAGGAAGCTGTTGATGCAATCAAGGATTATCTATCTGAGAGAACTGCAGAATATGGGAGTATAGGTGCTGATGAGCCACTGTTTTGCTCAACAAGCACTAACTATCCTAAGGATTTGCGTAGGAAGACGCCTGTCAAGATCAGGACTCTAGAGGTCATCGTGTCAAGAGCGGCCAGGAAAGCAGGATTATCTGATTGGATGCAGGTTACTCCCCATGCGTTGAGGAAAGCCTTCGAATCGGCCTTGAGAAACA
>JBGOZA010000182.1:0-3036 GCA_041480025.1 Bathyarchaeia archaeon
ACATTTCGAAAAGAAATACTGTTTCCCGAGAGCCCATATGCAAATTGGACTATTCAGGGGTCTAGTCAATATCACGTAGTTGAGACGCTACAATTCTCAAGAACCTACTGTGCTAGGGTCTCAATCTGTTCATTGTTCCACAACAGCGCGCGCGATATCAAAAACATCCTCTTTTTCTTGTTAGCCAGACGTTATGAATCCTCTGTGACTCCTCATTTGTCTATGATTCGTCGCGTATGACAATAAGGCGGAATAGTTATCAAGATAGTTGAGTTTACTGAAATAGAGAATTGGACGGATTGAGTCGATGAGCCTCACTGTGAGATTCCTCAGTGAAACAGAATTTGAGATAATCTGTAGAAGCCATAGAATAATTGTGGATCAGCCAAAATCGGAAAAGGGAACTGATAAAGGAATGACGCCCGTCGAATTGTTCAATGCTTCTTTAGCTTCCTGTGTCGCATACAATGCGACGGTCTTCCTGAAGAGACACGTGACAGACTTAGCAGGATTAACAGTTGAGGGCACATGGCAATATACGGAAGACCCCCACAGGATAGGTGCAATGCAGATAAAGATCGTCTCCCCTTCATCACTGACAAAATCTGAAAAAGATGGTTTGCTAAGAACTGTGGATCACTGCACTGTGGAGAACACTTTGAAACACGTTCCCAGTGTCACAATTGAGGTTGACTCTGAAGAAGATTAATCTTGACTGGACCGGCAAAAGCTGTTGTCTTGCTTCTACCGTAGTCATATGAACACATCTTCTCTTCCAAGATTCAGATTTTAAGAGACAGATCGTTGATGCCAGTCTGAGGAAAGGCATACGAGAGCTTAGGTGTAGGTCGTTGTGGTTGACTAGCATCCTTGTAGTCAGCACTGCATTATCATGGATATAGACAATTTGTCCACAAAGTCTTAGACCTCTCTATGCCTCAACCATCATAGATGGACTCGACTGACAAACTGGCATGCACTTCGATTTTTCTCTTGAGTTTTCTTACAGGACTATTTCTAAGCCGCAGTTTCAGTTTCCTAGACGCGACACTGCTGACAGCGCTTACCGCACTCAGCGTCATTGGAAACATAGTTCTTGGATATCCTGCTCATCTAACCAAAAGAGACCCATGAGCCTGGCCTTGAACATGCGAACTCTCACATACTTTTGTTCGCAAGATGCAAGATGAAGAGTAATATGCTTGCTATGATAAGAATCGGCGATGTGACGAAAATAAAGCCATCTCGGCGATAAACATAGAGGATTATTGGGGGAATAGCCTCCAAGATTTTTCCACCTGATTCAAGGATAAGGGGAATTAGCAGCGCGACTATTCCGAGGGCAATTAGAAGTAGCCCAATTATCGTATACGCAGGGTATTCTGACAAATCTAGGTCACTCTGTGTGTGTTAACTTCAGAGCCACATAGAACCCTGTTGTCAATAAAACACAGTTCAGCTACTCCGAACTCAGATAAGCAGACGTACGTTCTCCTTCATTTGAGTTTCGGGTCGCGCATATCTCGAGAAACCAGTGTACTTGAATGTCAGAAACAACTAAGTCCAAGTTCTCAAGACTGCTTTGCCAAGATAGCCCACCAGCACTACGAAGGTTATGGAGCAAGCGAGAATTAGTGATTCCATAAGATTCGAGAGAGATGAGGAACTTAAGAAGCAGGCGCCGCTACCGATTAGCACACCCACCAAGAATCGAATTGAATTGCTGCCATTTCTTAATCCCCATTTCTGGGTGATCCAGTCTATTCCTGAGGGTAGAGCTAACAGGATAGCCAAAGATATCTGCATCGCTGGAGAAAAAGTCCGATAGATTCCTAGAATAAAGAATGGCCCGAGTAACACTGTTGAGATGAAACCTGCGACAGTCCCTGAGCAGCGAGCACATATGCAGATCTGTCGATCGCCTATTCTGATGGTCATCCAGTGAGTATGGCGAAGAAGGGGGCGCCAATTCATTATGGTTCAGCCAATTCAGCCAAGTTTGACTCCGCAATATGGACAAATCTTCCATTCGGGTAGTCTATTCTTTCCACATGAAGGACAAGCTGATATATTCTGAACAGTCACCATTAGCTTTCTCCCTGGCATCTTTGCTTTGATGTCTTGAACTGCATATTTATTTCTGGGACTGAAGGTTGCTTTGACCTGAGTTCCGCCTCCCTCTGCATCAGAGAACTCAAATTGCATGGGCCCATATTGTTTGTCTGTTAGCCGGTAGAGGTTGGGTGGAATTGTCTGCTCAACTGTCAAGTATTCCTTCTTCTTCATAAAAGGTAAGGATGGGAGTTTAGATTTCTTCGTATTTGCGTCTGCAATTGCCTTTTCTCTGACAGCGTCTGTCTCTTTCACAACACTGTCATAGGCTTCTTGTGGGGTATAACCTGTGAACCAGATATCCATCTCAGTTGTTCCAGACCCGCTATCGGAACCACCCCCCCGCGTTAGCATCGGTAACATGCAACATAGAAGAAGAAGAGGTAACATCTGCGTGAGTTGATCAGTTGCTGAGCTATCTGCCATATTCTTGTCCTACTGCTTCATCTTTCAAGCAACTTGAACTTGTTTTGCATTTAAGTATTCCGCAAAATGAGAAATTCTCTTCCCAAGTCGTGACTTATGTCCAGCTGGAAGAAGTTGGTTTTTGTGATGAATTCCTTTTTCATATGCTTAGGGTCGTCAATTCTCCCGGACTCCCATTTGAAGAACTCTTTCCAGTAAAGGAAATAAGTAACACAGTAGTAGTGCGATGGATGCACTACGGCGGCAGAATTGGTCGGAGCATCATATTTTGAGTAATCGTCCGGGTTCCGCTTGGTTTCTCGCTTTTTTTCCAAAAGGAATATCATCTGGCATACTTAGCGTTCTAATTCCACTCTATTTCGTTCAAAGTCTTCATGGCAGTCTCTTGGACCTTGGCGTAATGTCGTCTTTCGCTGTAATAGTCCTCATACCCGCTTCGATATACTTGGGTAGATTTCCGGATAAATATCAACAATCGAAACCCTTTATTTTGGCATC
>JBGOZA010000183.1:0-3025 GCA_041480025.1 Bathyarchaeia archaeon
AGATTCTCCCAGTCCGCAGCTAATCGCCAGCCATGGCAGTTCATTATCGTGACTGACGCCTCTATGAAGAAAAATCTATCCAAAGCTTCAAGGAACCAAGAATCCGTCTCAACCGCCGCTGCTGTAATAGTCTGTCTAGCCAACCCATCAGAGGCTGCGAAGGTTGGCCCATCCGAAGGCTTCCTTGTGGATGGCTCCATAGCTATCGAGAACATGGTGTTGACATCATGGGAACTCGGAATCGGAAGCTGCTGGATTGGTGCCTACGACTAAAAAACAGTAAAAGAGCTGCTGGGAATCCCAGAGACCTTACGAGTTGTCTCTCTTCTAACTTTGGGATATCCCAATGAAAAGCCCAAAGCCAAGAACCGGAAGATCCTCGCCGATATTCTCCACTATGAGAGATATGGTCACAAAGAACCATAACATCACCGACCAACTGTCTTCAACTAAGCATGCTAGTGTCTTGAAACGAGTGAAGAGAAAGATGATTGAAGTCGCGCGCGCTATTCGAAGGTACGAGAAAAGTTGGAGTCAATTAATCCATAGCCGTAGTCACTAAGAGATATTACCAAGCCTACTTATGTCTCCCGTATGAACATGGGCAGCGTTTTTGACAAGCATAGATTTCCATACTTCAAACATATCAAGATAAATGGAGCTATCTCGAATATCGTGCTAGTGCTTCACGAGGAAATTCAATGAGAGACCCTGTCTGCGGAATGCCTGTTGACGAGAACACAGAGTTCTCGGCAGATATCAGAGGAAGAAAGTATTACTTTGACAGCGAATACTGCATGCGAGTTTTCAAAGAAGGCCAGAAGGTAGCCTATTTTTCCATGGAAATTGGTCTTTTCAGCGACATACCAACTTACAGCGGAGGTCTCGGCGTCTTAGCGGGTGATACTATCCGATCCTCAGCTGACATAAGCGTCGAACTCGTAGCAGTCACTCTTGTAAGCAGAAAAGGGTACTTCAAACAAATCATAACGCCTGACGGTGAGCAAAAAGAAGAACCTGATGAATGGGACCCGTCTAAACGCATGGGTCTCCTACCACAGACCGTCAATGTGAGGATTGAAGGAAGAAATGTGGCAGTAAAGGCTTGGATGTATGATTACCAAAGCCCAACAGGAGGACTAGTCTCAATTCTCTTCTTGGATACGGATGTGGACACTAACACTCGAGAGGATAGAGAGATTACTTCATACCTCTATGGAGGAGATAACCAGTACCGCTTGAAGCAGGAACTCGTCCTAGGTTTAGGCGGAATGAGAATGCTTCAAGCATCCAACTTCAAAGTCGCAAAATACCACATGAATGAAGGGCATTCGAGCCTGCTCACTATGGAGTTATTATGTCAAAATGAGATGAACGGCGATAGAGTAAGAGATCTCTGTGTATTCACGACACACACTCCAGTCCCTGCAGCATTTGACAAATTCGATTACAGCGAAGTTAACAGAATCATAGGTGAAGAAGTCTCTCTGGATTCTCTGAAGAAATACGGCGGTCAGGATCAGCTCAATATGACTCTATTGGCTCTGAATCTGAGCAAATATGTTAATGGTGTAGCAAAACGACATAGAGACTATTCTGAAGAACTTTTTCCAAGGCACCATATTAGAGCCATAACGAATGGTGTTCATTCTGCCACTTGGACATGTCAAGGTTTCAGGCGCCTATTTGATAAATTCATACCGGGTTGGGCGACAGAACCTGAACTCTTAGTTAGAGCAGATGAGATACCGAATGAGGACTTGTGGGAAGCACATGAAGGGGCAAAACGAGCGACAATTGATTATGTTAACTCATGCTCAAAGTCTGATTTGGACTATGATTCATTGACTATTGGATTTGCCAGAAGAGCAACTGCTTACAAGAGACACGACCTCTTCTTCTCGGATATCGACAGACTGAGACAGATCAACAGAATAGGCAAGATTCAAGCCGTTTTCGCTGGAAAAGCACATCCAAAAGACCAAACAGGCAAAGATGTAATAAAACAAGTCTTTAATCACATAAAGGAGCTGAAAGAGGAGATTAAAATAGTGTACCTTCCAGACTACAACATGGACATGGGAGCCAAAATGACCTCTGGAGTCGATGTCTGGCTCAACACTCCTCTCCCTCCATACGAGGCCTCTGGGACAAGTGGGATGAAAGCCGCTCACAACGGAGTCTTGAATTTCAGCGTACTAGATGGATGGTGGGTTGAAGGAAACATCGAAGGGCAGACTGGCTGGTCAATCGGACCAAGACCAGACGCCCCCGTCACTGAAATTGACAGACGAAGATATGAAATAAAAGACCTCTACAACAAATTGGAGTATTTGATTCTACCTACATTCTATGATCGAAGAGATGACTGGATCACTATGATGAAGAAATCAATCACCAAGATTGCGTATTATTTCAATAGTGACAGGATGATGAGAAGGTACACAACAGAAGCCTACCTCTGAGGGCAGCTTCTCGACTAAATAGCGCGCGCTCACCTTCATAACTTGCCTTTCGTCTTACCTATGCGAAGAGCTATTCTGAAGGCCGCAGCCGTGTTCTTTGACAAGCCTTCAACAGAGGGCAAACCGCAATCATTTGTTCTACCCTCTTCAACTATCTGTATCTCAACAAAAGAGGGAAGACTTGTAAGTAATGCGTCCAGAAGAGCATTACCATGTTCCTCAGCACCATTTCCAATCTTCAAGATGACTTTGTCAGAAGGGAAAGCTTGGATCACATGTTTCACCTCCTCAAGCAATGCCGGGAGCCTAGTGTACGTATCAGCATCTATCAGGAGACCGTCTCCCAAAACAGCCAACCCTGTCTGTTTCCCTGGATCGATCCCTATGACCAGCTCTTTGAATCCTGTTTTTCCGAGAAGGAGAAGCAATGCTTTCTCGACTGCGTCTCTTGGATTCGAGCCCTGGTGAAACAATACCAGACGGCGGTCTGCTGCAGCTGTTTCCTCAGGCTGAGTTGCTATTATCACTCTTATGTCTAGAGGAGGAAGCTCCCCAGGGAT
>JBGOZA010000184.1:0-3019 GCA_041480025.1 Bathyarchaeia archaeon
ACGGAAGATCTTTGCCGTCCAGATGGTTTATGGCGCCGACTTTCTCATAGGAAGACAATGTTCTCTTAACGAGTTTCGGAAGCCTTGTCTTGGTCCAATCTTCTGCGGGAGCCTCACGCGAACTCATTATGAGTTCAAGCATTTTATCAGGGGAAATCTCGTAGTTTCGGTCACGCGTTACCGAATGGTGCGTGGCAGCGCGCCTCTTCATGTCTGAGACCCCTCAGCCCTCTGAAACAGGGGAGTACTCAAATAGCGTTCGCCAGTGTCTGGAAGGATGACAACGAGGAGCTTCCCATCATTCTCAGGGCGAGCAGCAACTTTTAGAGCAGCGGATACTGCTGCACCGGATGAAATTCCTACCAGCAGACCTTCTTTCTTGGCCAAGGACCTCGCAGTTTCCATAGCGTCTTCATCTTTAACTTGTATGATTTCATCAACAAGTTCCTGTCTGAATGTGTCAGGAATGAATCCTGCCCCTATTCCTTGAATCTTGTGGGGGCCAGGTTTTCCTCCACTTAGAACTGGAGAATTGAACGGTTCAACGGCCACTGCTTTGAAGCTTGGCTTTAGATGTTTGATGTATTCGGTTACTCCTGTGATTGTACCACCCGTTCCGACACCGGCTACAAGGATATCCACATTGCCGTCAGTTGCACTCCAAATCTCAGGACCCGTAGTTTGTCTGTGAGCATTAGGGTTTGCTGGATTCTTGAATTGTTGGGGACTGAAAGAATTGGGTGTTGATAAAGCCAGTTCTTCTGCCTTTCTTATTGCTCCTTTCATACCTTCAGTCCCAGGTGTAAGCACAAGTTCTGCACCATATGCGGCCAGAAGGGCTCTTCTCTCCATGCTCATTGTTTCGGGCATTGCTAGAACCAAGTGATATCCCCTTACTGCCGCAATCATTGCTAACCCGATTCCTGTGTTTCCACTAGTGGGTTCGATTATTGTTGTTCCCTGTTTGACAAGCCCTCTTTTCTCGGCCTCGTCTATCATGTTCAGACATATTCTGTCCTTAACACTTCCACCCGGATTCCTGCTCTCTTGCTTGGCCACAACTTTGCATCTCAGGCCACCAGCGAGCCTGTTCAGACTTATTAAAGGGGTTTTTCCGATGGTCCCAAGAACCGAGTCATAGATTGTCATGCGAGTATGAGCTCCGCCTGATTGTATGACGGTGCTAATAGATCTTTGACGATAAGAACGCTTCGCCTCAAACGATACAGGCCTAGTATAGGATGACCTCGGGGAAAAACATGATCTCAGCATAGCTTAAGGACAAAAGCCAGATTGTTTTTCCGGCGGCGCACGCACTAAACTTCTGTTTATGGAATTTTAATATCATCTCGCAGCTGGCTACGATACAATAGACTGTATAGACCTGCCTTGTCAAGCAATTGTCTGTGAGTTCCTTCCTCAACGACCTCACCGTTGCTCAAAACGATTATTCTGTCTGAGGACCTTACTGTCGATAGCCGATGCGCGATTACTATTGCGGTTCTGTTCTCCAGAAGCTTCTGAAGCGCATTCTGTATGATGAGTTCTGTGTAAGGATCAACACTTGATGTTGCTTCATCGAGGATAAGTAGTTGTGGATTGGCGAGCAGCGCTCTTGCAAATGATATTAGCTGTCTTTGACCAACAGAGATGTTTGTTGAGCCTTCTGATATCATTGTGTCATACCCGTCTGGAAGCCTCATAATGAAGTTATGGGCACCGACTGCCTTCGCAACGTCTTCGATTTCAATATCTGTCGCGGAAGGCCTACCATAGCGGATGTTCTCTCTTACGGTTTTGTTGAATAGAAACGAGTCCTGTAGTACTATCCCTATCTGATCTCTGAGCGAACTTAGCGAAAGATCTCTTAGATTGTAGCCATCGATTGTTATGTCGCCTTCAATAGGGTCGTAGAAGCGGCAGAGTAAGTTGATTAGAGTACTCTTCCCAGCTCCTGTCGGCCCCACAATCGCAACCTTCTGGTTGCTTCCTATGGTGAAACTAACATTCCTAATCACTGGGACCGCGGGATCATACCCAAAACTAACCTTTTCAAAGCGGATCCGATCATTTATGCCTTTTAGTTCACGACGCTCTTTAGGCGGGAGTTCCTTGACCTCAACATCTGTGTCGAGTACGTCAAACATTCTTTCTACACCTGACATCGCCGATTGGTACTGAGCATACACGTTGCTTATGTTCATGAGAGGTTGAAAGATCAGCATCTGGTATTCAAGAAACGCCACCATCACTCCGACTTGTGTGGTTGAGCTTAGGATACCTGTCTGATACAGTGCAATGCCGAATAAGAAGATCAGGATAGTTCCCAGAATTCTTAGTGAGCTCACAACGGGCATGTAACTAGTAGATATCTTAACGGCGCCAACGTTTGCTCTAACATTCTGATCCTGTGCCTCGTTGAACGCTTTCATTGTTCCATCCTCTTTCACGAAAGACTGGATTACCTTCATTCCTGCGATTGACTCCTCTGTCATCGCCGTTACTGTTGCTATGGTGGCACGAGTCTTCCTGTAAGCAATTCGCGAAAAATGCCCTAGAACAAACGTGATGACAAGAACTACAGGAATAGTCCCCAGTGTCACAAAGGATAGCTGGGGATTAAGAAGGAACATCATTATCAAAGCCCCAAATAACGTTACAACGTCCGTAACAATAGTCGCCGCACCCATCCTTAAGAACTGGCGTAAAGCCTCGGCATCATTAGTTACACGAGACATAACGCGCCCTGTCTCTCCTTCAGCGAAGTATCTCAGAGAGAGAATCTGGAGTTGTTTCACCATATCGAGGCGTAGGTTTGAGATCATGTTTTCTCCAACAAACGCAGTCATGTACTGTTGCACGTATTGAGTAACGAAGATGATCACAGTCACTCCTATGAAGATCGGTACCCACCAAAGGAAACCGTCAAGTGCTCCAGGCCCTATGATGTGATCAATGGCGATCTCGTGGAGCGTAGGCATCAGTGTATTACAAAGCGAGCTAACCACTAGGGAAACAA
>JBGOZA010000185.1:0-3016 GCA_041480025.1 Bathyarchaeia archaeon
TAGTACTGCTAGACTGCCGCCTGAGAGAGTGAGTATGAATGTTGGCAATATGCTGAAAACCATCTCAGTTGAAACGTCTGTGAAGAAGCTGACAAAACCCAGGGCAAAAACAGTTCTCAAGTCGTTTTCTTTTGGTTTCTGTTCTTCTTCGTGTACCATTTGACCATCTTAGGAGAGTGAAATTACCTCGAAGGCTTGCAACGATTATTCTTTTATAGATTGCGTTCGCGCTCGCTAAGGCAACATCCATCATTCTACTAAGAAGTCATCGAGTTCGCGCGCTCACCCTTAAAGAACGATTACGCCTATTCATGACATAAGTGCCAAGATAATCTCATAGATCGCCAAGAGAACATTGGAGTAGTATGGAGGCACGTCATAGGATGAACAAGCACAATGAGTACTGATGATCGGTTGGGAAAAGTCGAAACAATCGAGAACCGCTGGGATATACTTTACCGCGATTATCCGGAGGTGTATCATAGATTTGCTAGTGTGAAGAAGAAACCCAGTATCAGTGAAGTTCTGCCCGATATGTTCAATCTGCGAGACAAAATCGTTGCTGATGTCGGCTCCGGTACGGGATTGTCAACGTTTAATCTCGCGAAATATGCTAGACACGTAGTCGGAATTGAACCAGAAGACTCTATGCGAAACCTTGCAGTTAGGAACGCAGAGGAGAGGCATATTGAAAACGTGGAATTCAAGAGAGGAACAGCTGAGAACATTCCTCTGAGCGACAGATCCGTTGATATTGTTGTAGCAGTGACGGCGGCTAGTTTCTACAGAAGAGAGAACATAGAATTGTTCGTCAAAGAGGCGGAGCGCATATTGAGAGACGAGGGGCTGACAATCTCTGTTGATGTAGCACCAGGTTGGTACGGTGGAGAACTGGCACCAGTTATTCTGGGCAGATCTAGACGCCAGAAAGATTCGGACTCAGAGATAGTTCGCAATGAGAGTTTCACTACACTTGGGTTCAAGCATAGAGACATCTATCAGACACAGGATTACGGTTCCATGGAAAACATATTGTCAACATATGGATTCATCTTCGGAAGAAAAGCAATCGATCACATAACCTCACATAGAAAGACAGTAATCAAATGGAAATTCAGGATATACTACAAGTACAAGTCTCATTCACACGATTGATGCGCGGCCGAATAACAAATACAGATTTCCAGACGGCCTAATGTCTATGCTAAGTGTGCGTGCAACTTTCCTTCTAGCGAAAGAGCGCGCGCTAGCGTTTCAAGTACTAGAAAGCTTACAGCCCTCGCACTTGTGCTCAGCTATACTTTCCTCGAGCAGTAACAGGCCACACTGCAGCAAGCTTCCCATCTTTGATTACGAAGATGTTGTCATGTTGGGCAATTGTCGTACAACAATGGCTGGGAACGAACTCAACTTTCTGACCCCACCTGAGTTTCTTGCGTTCCTCGCTCCCTTCTCTGAACTTGATAGTACCATGCTCCTCTGACAGGCTTACAGATTCGCAGGCTAACAATTCATCTCCAACCCTTACCTGTGGTGCACCGAAGCCTGAAGACATCACCTTAAGGCCAGCATCGGTGACCACTCTATCAGGGAAGTTATCACCAATAATCTGCGTTAGAACGGTTAAGCTAGGCTTGAAGTAGACGTCATTAATCGTTCGAAACCCGTATCCCGTACCTTCAGGGCTTACACCGAAGACGAATGAGCCTGGTTCAATCTCAGTAATCCCCGGATACGTTCCTGTGACTTCATACGTTCCCGTTGAGCCAGCACTCACAATCTCAACATCTATCCCAGCCTCTCTGATCATGTTGGCGGTTTCAACTGTGATCCTGTCTCTTTCTAGGGCGACTGTCTTCTCAACTGGATTCTCGTAGCCGTAGATTCCCCTGAAGACGAGACCCTTCAGTGACACAATCTTCTTGGCCAAGTCAACTGTAGGTTTTCCAGGAGACGTGCCACATCTACCATGACTCATCTCAACTACGACGTGTTGCCTGATGTTCCATCTCAGTGCAGCGTCTGACAGGAGCTCTGCTTCTTGCGCGTTATCTATAGATGTTAGAACCTTGCCTTGACCCATTGCCACATTCATGCCTACAAGCGACTCTATCTTGGCTGGATCAGCGAGTTCTTGACTGATTAGTATGTTCTTATCTCCGTAGAGGATACCTGAGTTCAGGAGGGCTTCTGCCTCGGACAACTTCTGCGTCATCAAACCTATGGCACCTGCTTCCAAGAGCTTGCTGCCGATCGCTGCTGCCTTGAAGGTCTTGGCATGCGGCCTTACATTTACTCCAGCATCTTTAGCAAATCTGAACATCTTGTCAATATTCCACTGGAACTTGTCTAAATCAAGGAGCAATGCTGGAGTCTCTATTTCACCCACTGGTCTTCCTATCGGGTACATCGGGCAATCATCTTGGGTTGTCTTAGAGCTGACTAGATACTTAATTGTTGGCCGAGCAAGTCAAAATGGGAATAGTGCATGCAGTTTTGTCAGAATAGTGGTCAGTTCAACTTCCCTTGAACACTTGCAAAACTATTTCAGAACACGAAGTGAGTAGTAGTGATATGAGTTGAGAACAATCAATTTGAAAGCTGAATATCCCGAAATAGGAGTCTGCGGGCTTTCTTGTAGGCTATGTCCAGCCCATCATAGAGAAACTGTGAGCAAATGTGAGGGATGTAAGACGCAGTCAAGAATGACTGTTGGATGTGCATTGAGCAATTGCGCCATCAAGAAGAAGAGTGCTGAGTTTTGTTGGCTATGTGGAGAAGAGAAGACTTGCGAGAGATGGAAGAGACATAGAGAACTAGGGAAACAACACGATAGTTTCGTATCTTACATAAGACTTGAAGACAATATCTCATCCGTTCAGGAACACGGGGTTGAAGAGTTTGAGAAACAGCAGAAGAGAAGAGAGTCTTTGTTGATTACGATGCTGAAGGAATACGATGAAGGACGCTCGAAAACCTACTATTGTATTGCAGCATCGGTCCTAGATGTCCCAGA
>JBGOZA010000186.1:0-3003 GCA_041480025.1 Bathyarchaeia archaeon
GAACTTGGACTCTCCACATTTGAGGATACTTACATCGCCATGAAGATACTTCGCTACCTGAAATATCTGTAGATCGCCCGCTTATTGAATGTAGTTTGTTGTTTATTGTGATGGTAGAGCAAGAGAAGTGTGGTTGTGCAAGCAGCCACAAAAAACAAGTAAGGGTTTGGGTTTGGGGGCTAAAGTTTAGCCCCCCACACACACGATTCTTTCGCTAGAACTCTATAATCCGATTCCTCTCTCACATACTCACTATCACTCTACTACTCTCTACACGCACAAACACACACGCGCGCTAATGCGTTTTGAGCTAAGGGGTCTAGCACCCTATATTATCTGGGTTTTTCGGGTCAAAATCCTTCGTTGACAATGCCAGCATTAGGAAGCCCTTTCCAGACTTGTTTGTTACTGTGTGACAGGTTCTCGGTTCAATCTCAAACAGTGTTGGATTACTGAAATCTGCCTCCTTCAAATCACTATGTTCCTCTTTGTTTCCATCTATGTCAAACCAAGTCAAAGTTGCAGAGCCATCTACCGCAAGAAACCATTCGGTCTTGTTGTTGTGATAATGATGACCTCTATCCCAGTCTGGTTTTATGGTCTGAAGCACGATGTCTTCCACAACATGTCCTGCCAGTTCTTTTGATTTCTGAATGCCTTGAATCTCAAAACCTTTGGGGGTTCTCTCATCGTGAATGAGTCTTCTTTTTATTACAGGCATGACGTGGGGTTGTGTTTCCTTGAATATCAAATGCTTAGGTTGAACTAGTTTGTCACCTGCGCCTTTTGAAGAATTCTTCTATCATTGAATTCACAATAGAGATTGGAGGATAAAGACCGCTTCTTTCTTTCCCCGAGGACACTATTTTGGGAACTAGATTGAAGTACTCCTTAGGAATACAGTCGCTGACCATTCTCGAATTCCTTTCCACGACTTTCGTGAGCACCAAGAAATACAAGAAAGGAGCTCCCCCAATTCTGATTTGAAGACATCTAGCGCGCGCTAGGGATTTCTGTTTGCTAAAACTTTTATTGTATTAGATACTATTGCGGTCTGATGCCAACTGTAAAAGATTTGATGACTAAGAACGTTGTAACTATTGACTCCCGTAGAACAGTTGCTGAAGCTGCGGCTCTAATGTCTGAAAAAAATATTGGTGACTTGATAGTGATGGATGATAGTAATCCTGTTGGTATCGTAACTGAACGTGATTTCGTACGGAGGGTTTTGGCGAAGCAGAAACCAGCAGATACCTTGGTTTCAGAGGTCATGACCAGTCCGCTCAAGGTTATTGATCCTGAAGCTCCGATTAAAGAGGCTGCCAGGCGAATGGTTAGTAGCGGTATTCGACGTCTTCCAGTTATCAAAGATAACAAGTTGGTTGGGATAGTTACAGCCGCTGATTTTGCAAAGCAACTGAGCAAGAAGACGCTGACTGATGATATTCTCGAAGCAATAGGACGTAGACACTACCCCGTTCCGGAAGGATTGGCAAAATAGTGAGAGTCTAAGGGAGAAAACTCTCTTAGCATTCAACCTGAAATTGAGATAAAGTGAGCTCCTAGTGTTCTTACTGGATTAGCTCAACAGTGGAAGCATGAGTAGTGCAGTCATCCCCAGAAGTTTCATGAATATGAGGACAGATGGTCCAGCTACGTCCTTCAGGGGGTCGCCTACAGTGTCACCTATCACTGTTGCTCTATGTGTTTCTGAGTTCTTTCCGCCATACAGTCCGCTTTCTACTAGTTTCTTGGCGTTATCAAGCAATGCACCTGTATTGTTGAAGAAGAATCCTAACATTGCCGCAGAAGCAGTAGCGCCAATAAGTAGCATTCCCAACGCTGTTACTCCAAAAAGCAGTCCTACAGCAATGGGAGTCGCTATTGAAACGAGTCCTGGGACAACCATCTTGCTTAGTGCATTCTTGGTTGCTATGTCAATGCATCTGGCGTAGTCCGGCTTGACTTTGCCTTCTTTAAGTCCGATGGTCTCTTTGAATTGCCGCCGCACCTCATCTACCATCTTGAATGCTCCATCGGAGGTAGCACTGATTGTGAGAGATGCCAAGGGCAATGGCAAGACTACGCCCAAGAACAGTGCTGCAATTGGATATGGTGATGTGAATGACACCAGTGAAATGTTTGCTGATGCAAAGTAGGTCGCAAAAATCAAAAATGAGGTGACTGTTCCTGACGCCATAGCATATCCTTTGGTTGCTGCCTTCATTGTATTTCCAACAGCATCTAGGGAATTCAATATTTCAGAGGCGGTGCCTGAAACTCCTGACATTTCCGCTATCCCTGCTGCATTGTCAGTTATTGGACCGAATGCGTCGGATGCCATGATGAAGGCTATCATAAAGTCTGTGCCTATGTTTGTTATGACCAATCCGTAAAGAGACTGGCCAGTGACTAAGAAAGAACCTACTACTGCAGCAAGAACCGCTATCATTGGGAGCATCGGCGTTGCCAGTCCGGTTGAAATGGCTGTTATCAGGTTGATCGCTGGACCTGCTTGGGAGGATTCTGCGACGTGGTGTACGGGGCCGCGTCCCAGCCCAGTATAATGTAGTGTAGCTAAGACGCAGACGAATGTCGCTGAAGTGCCAAGCAAACCTGCGTAGAAGAGTGAAATATCATTAAGGAATGACGTGGATAAGACGTATAGGCCTATCGAGCTCAAAGCTGCTGCAGTCAGAAGACCTATGAGAAGTGATCCTGTGGCGCTTACGTTTTTCCAGTGCCTAACAGTCAATATTCCGAACATCGAAGCCAAGACGCCGATAGCTTCTAGAATGAATGGAAACGCTATCCCATTTGAGCCATACTTTGAGAAGAAGATGACTCCCAGCAACATACCAGTAATAATATCATCACTGAAGGTCTGGAACAGATCTGAGCCTCGCCCAGCACAGTCACCCACGTTGTCACCAACCAAGTCCGCGATCACAGCTGGGTTTCTCTGGTCGTCTTCAGGGATACCCATTTCAACTTTGCCGACCA
>JBGOZA010000187.1:0-2996 GCA_041480025.1 Bathyarchaeia archaeon
CTGCCTTCATATTATCCAGCCCTTGGGGAACTGCGCCCCAATCCTTCGAGTCCACACTATTTATCACGTTGTCTTCTGATTCTCTGAGACGGTTCAAGTACTCGCCAAACTCTTTGTCATAGTTGAAGACTCTTGCAAGTTCATCTGACTTTATCTGCCCCGTTCTGTTGAATAGCGGCGCGTAGCCGTAGGTGGCTCGGTTAACCTGTTCTTTGACTCTGTCAAGGGTCTGAATTATCGTCTTGAATCTCCTGTTAAGCGATGGTTGAGAATCAAGTATTTCCAGATACACTGTCTCCCATTTCTGCCTGATATCAGTTATTTCCTTGTGATAGTCTTCGCGCAGCTCCATATCGAACTCTTTCAAATCCTCTCTTGTACCTTTTCCAAACATCAAGACGTCCTGTATCTTGGACATCAAGCTCTGCTGCGACTTGAGTTTGCTAATAGTATCTTTTTCGCTCAACTTGATCTCGACAATTATCTAGAAGTGCAGTCATAAGAAATAAGATATTCTATTGGCCATGAATACCACTATCCTACTAACTATCTCCCATCTTTAAGCTAGCATGCCCGAAAAATCAACTGCATCCCCCAGGATGCGCAACATGATCAGAGAGGATGCGAACACACGAGTGTGTGCTTAAAGGTGAGAAGTCATCGATTGAAAGACAAGTGACAGACTTGTACAAGCCCCATGGAATTATTCCGCCTCATATCACGCCTTTCACTAGAAACGGTGACATAGACGAAGAAGCCCTGAGAAAAGATGTGAATTTCTGGATTAATGCAGGGGTTCACGGCCTGGCCACGTGCGCCAGCAACGGTGAAGTAGTCTATATGAGTACTGAGGAAAGAAGAACAGTGCTGAGAATTGTTCTTGACCAAGCGAACAGTAGAGTTCCGGTGATAGCTGGGACAGGTGCGCCAAGCACTAGAGACGCGATTGCCCAGACAAGAATGGCTAAAGACCTTGGTGTGGATGCAGCACTTATTGTTACTCCGTACTTTCTCCCTCCGAAGCAGGAAGAGATACTTGAATACTACTGCAACATTCTGGAATCAGTAGACCTCCCCGTAATCTTGTACAATGTTCCAAAATTCACATCAGTCAACATGGAGCCTTGGGTCGTAGCGAAACTGTCAGAATACAGCAATGTCGTCGGAGTCAAGGACAGTAGCGGAGATATGCGACAGATGCAATCTCTCCTCAGACTGGCGAATGACAGATTCAGCGTCCTCTCGGGCGCAGGGAACCTTGTATTCCCCAACCTTGCTTCCGGTGGCCAAGGTGGAATAGTTGCTGTAGCCAATGTGGTTCCCTCAGAATGTGTTCAGATCTACGAGAAATCTGTTGCAGGAGATCTTGAAGCAGCAGCGAAAACTCAATCCGAAATTGTTGTACTGAATGATTTTCTGACAAAGCAACATGGGGTTCCAGCCATAAAGGCAGCCCTCAGCCTCATTGGTCAAGAAGGAGGATATCCGCGGAAACCTCTGCTTCCTATTAATGAAAAGGTCAAGGAAGATCTGAAGAAAATACTCTTTTCGCTGAAGCTTGAATTGGTTTAACGCAGACCATGAGTAAGAAATAAGAGAAGAGGTTTAGTCCAGAATGGACTCCATCTCTTCAGCATCTAGGTCTTCAAGCAATGGTATTCCGGTCACTTTGTTCGCCCTCTCTGTTAGTGAGGCGATGCAGGTTCGATCAATGAGGTCGAGTTTGAATCTTCGTGAACCTGCCAGTAGTTGTTTTAGCCCTACTGCGATTCTATCTTGGAGATACGTATACAGTCCTATTCCTGGCAGAGGCATCTTCTTGACTTCTTCGCCGTATTTGGTTCTCAGCTCGGTGAAAGCATTATAGTATTGTTCTGGTTGACTGCCGTATTTGTCTGTGAAAGCTTTGGGGAGTCTTCCCGCTTTTCCTAGTTCTTCAAAGTAGCTGCATTTCATGACTGAGGTCAGTGGGGATCTTGCCATTACTACTCCCTTGACGTGTGGGCCATCTCCAAAGTTGCTTAAGGCGATGGTTTTGTAGATTTGGGTTTCATTCATGAAGCCGCCTGCCATAGCAATATCTGGAATGTACTTGCCTTTCCTCTTGAGGATCTGGCAGCATTTCAGTACCTGTGCTTCAAGGTAGACTGTAGGTGTGCTCATCTCATTCATCATGGGTACAGGACTCATTCCAGTCCCTCCTCCAGCACCGTCGAAAGTAACATAGTTCACCTTGGCTTCAGACGCCACCTTCATCGTCCAAGCTACGTCAGATGGTCGATATGCTCCGGTTTTGATTGTGACGAATCTTGCTCCTTTGCTTCTGAGATTTTCAACGTCTTCAACAAAGGGTTCATATGCTGGCATTCCGACTCGGCTGTGTCGTTCGAAGGTTTTGAAGGTTCCAGCTTTGAAAGCATCTTGGACAGCTGGGTCGTCTGGGTCGGGGACAACAATATACCCTCTGCTCTTGAGTTGTTTTGCTCTCTCAATGGAGGTTAGTCTTACTTCTCCGCCTATGGCTTTGGCTCCTTGTCCCCACTTTCTCTCAATGGCGTTAACTTCGAGCTTTGATAGTGCATAGTCGTCGACACCAAGCCTTTGGTCTTCAACATTTGTCTGGATAACGACGTCACCGTTCTTGTGGTCCCAGTATTCTCTGAATTTATTGACTCTGTAGGCCATGTCCTCTGAGTCAGTTACTTTGCCACTAGTGATTTTTACGTCAGGGTCCATTGCGCAGACGTTTTCTCCAATCACAATTGAGGACCCTGCTAAAGCACAGCCCACTGCAAGCCCGTCCCAGTTGACTTTTGCGACTGCGGTTGAGCCGAAGGCTCCCGCTATGACTGGGGCCCTAAGATGAATTCCACCCATGCTTGTGGAAATATCTGCTTTTTCGAATAATGCTTTGTCAGAGTCTGCTTCGATGCCCTTTGCTCCACGAAGCTCCGCCATGATGTTGAAGTCTGACCAGTCGAGCCTAGCGTCTTTTA
>JBGOZA010000188.1:0-2984 GCA_041480025.1 Bathyarchaeia archaeon
TCTTGACAACATATGGATAAGAGAGAATAAGGGTCTGAAAGAACTAATAACCAAATGGAGAGATGATGAAAAAGAGCATATTGAAGCTCTCAAGAAGCTATCGGAAAAGACATTCTTTAGGATTTCAGATTTCGACCAAGCAGCCATCTTCAAGAGCACTGATGAGCTTGATGTAAGATACTCAAAATATGAGAAGAACAGGCACTAGCTCCGTCTATATGACCACTTGTCCACACTTAGAAGCATCTTTCCAGTGATATGGTCTGAGGAACGCAGGCACTCTAATAGCTCACCGTAGGCCTGGCTTTCTGGGGTGAGTCTAATTTGATGCTGGATAATGGAAATGCGTCACGCCGACAATTCGGTCAACACGCTGAACTTTACAGAAAGAGTAGGACACACTCTGATCAAGCTACTCTGAACCATCTAGTTGAACTCATATCACCAAATCATGAAGATAAGGCTCTCGACGTAGGTTGCGGCGGTGGACACATGGCAACTGCAATAGCCAGGGAAACTGGTGAAACAATAGCCTCAGACATAACGCCTGAAATGCTGGTCCAAACAGGGAAACTAGCTGGCGAAAAGGGGCTGAAGAATCTCACTTTGTGTCTAGCTGACGCCAATAGTCTGCCTTTCAAAGATGATACGTTTGATGTAGTCACCTGCAGAATAGTGCTTCACCATGTATACTACGCCGACCGAGCTGTGTCTGAGATGAAACGTGTGTTGAAGAAGAGAGGAACATTGTTCATCCAAGACATCCTTGGAATTGATGACATCCAAGCTAGAAGCTACATGGATAGGATTGAAAAACTGAGAGATCCATCCCACATCAAGAACTACAATAAAACGGAATGGAAAGATTTTCTCTCCAGAACAGGATTGGAGGTTGCGCATTCGGAGACTGTTTCTGGAGTATATGATCTAGATGAGTGGACGTCCAGGTCAGGAACAGCCGTCAAGAACGTGGAAGAAATAGAATCCTTACTCCAGAACATGCCGGAGACCGTCAAGAATCATCTGAAAGCATCATATTCTGACGGAGACTGGCATATCAGTATGGATTACATTCTTCTACTGACGAAGAAATGAAGCAAATATTGAATATGTTGGCACATGCGGTGACTTCCAAGCTTCAGAGAAAGACTGCCTGATATGGAGTTCACGTAGAGAGGAGTCATCGCCAAATTATATACATTATTGTCTTGACCCTATTCTATTTTGATAACACTCATATCTCAGAGCCTGTGTTGATGAGCAGAGCCTGAGCTAAAGAAAGACTAGGTGGAAACGAACTTGAAACTCAAAGAGGTTATGGAATATCTTAATGCTCGGGAAAGACTTCGCGACTGGAAAGCAATGAAGAAGGACAGAAGATACAAGAAAAGAGAATATCGGTATGTCAGCAATCCTTTCCTGATCAGAAATCTGAGATAGAATCCCCAATATTCTGTTCCTTTTTTGGATACATTCCGCCTAGGTGAGTATATGGTGTGATATGTATGTCAGAAAGCGCGCGCTACCAAGGGACGCCACACCAGGATCATCTAACTTGCCTTTGGGAATCTGGGGTTATCTTGAAATTCCAGATTTGAGATACCTCAAAGAAGGAACCATGAAGGAGTGTCATTTACGGTTGAATTTTCAAGAGCTGTTGAACAGAATTGGGGACAAATCCATTGCGAACAATGAGCTCCTTTCGGCAATGAAAGAACATCCTGAAGTGCTCGCAGACATAATTGAAGGCACTGCTTCCTCGAAACCAGCAATCAGGTATGGCTGCTCTAAGGCGTTGATGAGTTTTAGTGCTGAATACCCTGAAGAGCTCTACCCATATATGGACTCGTTTATCTCGCTGCTTGACAGTAAGTACAGAATCCTGACTTGGAATGCTTCAGCCATCATAGCTAATCTAGCACAAGTTGATCGAGATAAGAAGTTTGACAGAATATTCGAGAAGTATTACAGTTTCCTGGACGATCCGTATATGGTCACTGTGGCAAATGTTGTGGGTAACTCTGCGAAGATTGCCCTAGCTAAACCATACCTCCTGGATAGAATAGTGAACGAGCTGCTCAGAGTGGAGAATATCTCTGTTACGCCTCATATGACCGAAGAATGCAAGAGAGTCATAGCTCAGCACACTATTGAAGCGTTTGACACTCTGTTTGACAAGACAAAAGACAAAGATAGAGTATTTCTCTTCGTTAAAGAACATCTTGACAGCTCACGAAAAACCTTGAAAATCTCAGCGGAGAATTTCATAAAGAAAAGGAGCGCAGAGCCAATTCAAAATTGACAAAAGCACTCTGCCCAATGTCTTATGCTTCAGAGTCAGTTGTTGAATAGGTGCCTCACAACTGCTTCAAGTTGTGACGCACGCTGAAAGAAGGAGCAGCTCCGTCCTTAGCGCGCGCTGAGAGAAGTCCAGGCAATGATTCTATCCCCGCAACAAGAAATCGAATACCATTGTCAGACTGCAAAGGACTTGCATCTACGATAGTTGGAGGACGTCCAAATCGAAGACCAGTGCCTCCGCACTAGCGCGCGATATTAACCAACAATCCGAGAGCTCCGACAATAAATGCCAGGAAAAGATGATAAAAAGAGGTACAGGCGCGAACTTGTGAGGAATGCGCCCTATTTCTTTGCTTCTTCGACTTTCTTTACGCCCTTCTTTCCAAGCTCAACAGCTTCAGATCCAACATGTTTTCCAACGTCTACAACCTTTCCTCCAACGTCTTTCCCGACTTCAACGGCTTTTCCGCCAGCCTTCTTACCAACCTCTACACCCTTCTTGCCAGCTTCTACACCCTTCTCACCCAATGATTCACCTGCATCAACAGTCTTCTTGGCAACATCCTCCGTCTTCTCCTTAAGCTTCTTGATGAATGACATACTTGCTTCACCTCCACGATATTGTCCTATCACAAACTAGAATAATGGGTTTTGGGTAAACATACATGCAAACTAATTTCCCA
>JBGOZA010000189.1:0-2969 GCA_041480025.1 Bathyarchaeia archaeon
TAGCAGAGAGCCTTCAACTTGACCAATCTGAAGTTGACTACTTGTCAGAATAGCGCGCGCTAACGTTGAATCTTGAGACGGCCTAGTATGATTGCACATAGCGCGCGCTATTTGGAACATGGTTGGTAATCAACGGGCCCTCGGGTTACACTTTGAAGACCATGTTTGCTAGAACCCTTTACGGCCTGCCTTTCATTCAGCTAGGCCACTTTTACCGCGTCAGACTTGAGAAATATGATCGACCCAGCTACTGGTCATTTACCCTGCTGTTCCTGACCCAAGTTTTCCTACTTGGGAAGTACGGCGACCTCGCCGTATCTGTGATTGACGGTGACTTTGGAGGACAAATATTCTTGCCATATCTCTCAGGGATCACTGGAATTTGGTTCTGGCTCCAAACTGCTACGATCCTCTCTGAGAAAGTGAATGGGAACATCTTAATCAAGAAAATTGGAGACGGCAGTCTCGATGTTATGGTTTCACAGTTCTTCGGGTTCTTTCTCTTGAACTGTGTCTATGCTCTAATTCATGCACCAGGCTTCGACTATGCTAGGTTTCAAACCTATTTCTGGTACATGTATTTTCCGCTTAGTGCAGAGGTCTCGACTTGCCTCTATTTTCTCTACGGGTTACTGGTCCCACTGTATATGTCAGAGGGCCTTCAACGGATAGCCCGCGCGCTAGACTCACTAACAAGAAGACAACTGGTCTTATCGACTCGGTGGGTCAACGCGATAAACATGCTTATTCAGAGCGCTGAGCGCACATAATCATCTTTACCGTTCTTTCGGGTTTCACGTTATGATGGCTTGTTAGTTGCGATTAGGCTTCAGCCTTCTTCTTGGCCCGTTCATCCCTCTTGGCCTGTTCAGCCTTATGTTCTCCTATCCACTGCTTCCCTTTTCGTTTGTCTTTCGTCATTCTTCTCACCTCTCTGGATTTCGCTGAATGAAGCCTCTCCTTATTACGTGTGATGAAAATTAAACCTTATCATTCAAAGGTCGTTGTAGAGAAGTATTGATGTCCAAAGAGGAATTACTTTTTCATATGTTCGGAAAATGAAGAGTTTTCTGCGTTCCTCTGGCGAGTGCACTAACCCTACACAAGGAATGCACCGCGGAACTGGAAAAGGCCCAGCTTATCCAAAGAGAATCTTAGTAGCGCACTCGTGGCTTTGTGGACGATGGATTTAAAGGCATATACTGTATTCTTTAGAGTCGAAGAAGTTATGCCAAATAAGAAATCTGCAAAGAGAAGAGCTGCTGATGAGAAGAAGAAAGCAGCAAAGAAGCAGAGCTAGTGCGTGCGTGGAACCGCTTAGAATGAACACGGGTTAAGGCTGCTCTTACTAGACGACAGTCTAAGAAACGTTTCTGAAGTCGCTGAATCCCTTCAGCTCACTATGAAAGCCAAGGATTGAGGGTTTTAAGTTCAAAACCTTCGAAGGGAGGAGACTCACTACCAATCCCTGTAGGATCTAGCATTGCGGCGCACAATGCTATTTCTCAGAACACTGAATCCCTGAAGAGAACCATAACACAGACAATTTAACTTTTGAAACGACTATCTGTCAGAATAGTCATACTTAGCGCGCGCTTCGTACAATATTCCAGAACTCTGAGAGAAGTACGCAAAAGAGAAGGCTATCTAAACTTCCGGGAAAAGCCGTCCACTATGCCCTTGCTCACTAGCTCTACACATCAAAACCTTCATCACAACCGAAAAGCTCATAAAAGGAGCCTCCCGTTCTACCTTGAACTTCACCGGGTAGAATAGCAGTGTACAGTTATCGACAAGAAATTGAAATACCCAAAGAGCTTAACCTTGAAAGGTTAGCATCTTGGCGCAAGGAAAAGGCTATAACAAGGGTAGATAAGCCCCTAAGACTCGTTCGTGCAAGAACTCTTGGATACAAAGCGAAACAGGGCTTTGTTGTCGTGAGAGTTAGAGTGAGAAGAGGCGGTCGTAGGAAGAAAGTTCCATCTTCTGCAAGAAGACAACGTCACAGTGGCTCGAAGAGATATACGCCTCACAAGAGCATGATGTTGATAGCTCAAGAAAGAGCGGCCAAGAAATTCCCCAATTTGCGAACCTTGAACAGCTACTGGGTTGGTGAAGACGGACAAAGCAAATGGTTTGAGGTTATGTTTGTTGATCCTAACCACCCTGCAATAGTGTCTGACAAGGATATCAGTTGGATAGCAGGACCTAACCAGAGAGGAAGAGCAGAAAGAGGTCTTACAAGCCCCGGAAAGAAGATGAGGGGCCTTCAGGCTTAGTAATATGGCACGGACGCTACAGAGCCACAGAATTAGCCCATGCTAACTTTGTAGACGTTTCGTCGTATATAGAAGCTTCAGACCGTGTTTTGTTCTTCGCGTTTAGCGCGAGCTTGGGGAATGCATGAATCTATGTTAGTTTCCGTCCCGCAAGTTTCTCCATCCCAATGATGAACGCCTGAGTCCCATTTTCACCAAGCCCTTCAGCCTCTGCGGACCTAAAGATCTGCTGAATTAAACCAGTGGCAGGCAGAGGCAGATTCAGTGACCCAGCAGCCTCGAGGGCTAGACGAATGTCTTTGAGTTGATGTTTCACACGAAAGCCGGGAGCAAAATCGCGTTTCACAATCTTGGGACCAAGGTTGGCGAGTTGCCAAGAATTGGATGCTCCTCCAGTGAGAACCTCAATAAGCTCGTTAAGGTCCAATCCAGCTGCAGCACCGAGCATTAGGCCTTCACAAGCAGCTTGAAGATTCAATGCAACGATTACTTGATTACAGAGTTTAGCTGTCTGACCCATTCCATTGACCCCCATGTAGGTTATTCTCTTTCCCATGGCTTTGAAAATGGGCAAAGCATCCTCGAAAGATTTTGGTGATCCGCCTACCATTATAGACAGTGTTCCATCTCTGGCACCAATATCCCCACCGCTAACCGGAGCATCAAGCATTTCAACTCCCTTTTCTTTCA
>JBGOZA010000190.1:0-2926 GCA_041480025.1 Bathyarchaeia archaeon
GAAAAAGCTCACTGGTGAGAAAGAAGAAGAGGATAACGATGAGGAACTTCACCCAGTGAGTAGATTTGTGGGTGGAAAAAACTGCGCGCGCTGAGTGGATCCAACGCAGAAGTTAACCCAGAATCCTCTAAGGCAATGTTCAAAGATGCCCTGTCAGAGATGTTTCACGCTAAGTCTTCTGATGTTCAGCAGCTACCTGGAATACCTGGGACTAGCGCTCGCTGAGCATGCTAGATCCTTAGTGATCTTGCTTCGTAGTTGACAGAGTCTTCATAGTCCAGCTCAGGGTTCTTCTTACCCTGCCTACCATCTAAGGCTGCTTTTACGAATCCGTAGAAGGCAGGATCAGGTCTCCCTGGTCTTGATTTGAATTCGGGGTGGAACTGGGTTGCGAAGAAGAAGAATCTTTCCGGAAGTTCCAGTGTCTCCATTCGACGACCATCCTGAGTTCTGCCACTGAAGACGATTCCATTCTGAACAAGTAGTGGGAGATAGTCAAGATTGACTTCGTATCTGTGTCTATGTCTTTCAAATATGATATCGGAATTATACAGTTTGTGGGCAATTGTGTTCTGCTGAAGAACTACTGGAGAAGAACCTAATCGCATAGTTGCGCCCTTGTTGACGACTCCATTCTGTTCTGGGAGAAGATCTATCACCGGGTACGGAGTCTCCTCGCAGATTTCTGTGCTATTGGCTCCTTCCAATCCACAAACATGTCTGGCGAACTCAACGACAGCAAGCTGGAAGCCGAAACATAGCCCAAGGAAAGGTTTGTTCTTTTCTCTGGCGTATTGGATGGCGCTAATCATGCCTTCTGTTCCTCGTGAGCCAAAGCCTCCAGGAACCAGAATTCCGTCGAAATCTGAGAGCATGCTGAGACTTGAAGAGTCCTTTTCAAAGATTTCAGTTTCCAGAAATTCGAGACGAGGCTTGGCTTCCACAACTGCTGCTGCAATTTTGAGGGCTTCATTGATGCTTTGGTAGCTGTCTGCTAGCTTCGTGTATTTTCCACATACTGCAATCTTGATCTCGTATTTGGGGTTGGTGAAAGCTTTCACTATGCCCCTCCAGCTGTCCAGGTTTGACTTTCTCTGAGGTACGTTCATGCGTTTGCAGAGATAATCGCTTAGACCTTGGCTCTCGAATACGAGTGGAAGCTCATACACACATGCAACGTCCTGTGACGAAAGAACTGCTTTTCGATCAACGCTTCCGAAAAGAGCCAACTTATCACGGATTTCCTCATCCAAAGGCTCTCTACATCTGGCAATTATGAGATCTGGTTGCAGTCCAATCCTTCTTAACTCTTGGACGCTGTGCTGGGCGGGTTTGCTTTTCTGCTCCCGTGTAGCATCAAGAATTGGTATCAACGGGACGTGAACGAAAATAGTGTTCTCCATTCCTTCTTCCAAACGCATCTGACGGAAGGCTTCATAGAAAGGAAGACCTTCAATATCTCCGATAGTACCTCCGCATTCTATAAGGACAATATCTGTCTTCTTCTTTTCAGCTATCCTACGAATCCTATCTTTGATCTCATCAGTTATGTGAGGAATGATCTGAACGCATATTCCAAGGAAATCACCATGTCGCTCCTTCTCAATTACTGACCAGTAAACTTGTCCAGTAGTAATATTGACATCCCTAGACACCGTAAGGTCCATGAAACGTTCATATGTCCCCAAGTCTAGATCCATCTCACCCCCATCTTCACAGACGAAAACCTCTCCGTGTCTGTATGGATTCATAGTTCCAGCATCGACATTAAGATAGGGATCTATTTTGATAGCGGAGACAGTGAAGCCCATACTCTGCAAGATTCGACCTATGGAAGCGCAAACGGTGCCTTTTCCAACCGAACTCAGCACCCCACCAGTGATAAATATGTACTTGGTCAATCCCTACCCTCTATCGGTCTGACATTGTGAACTCTGCTTAAAATCATTTTCAATTCTTTTCATCTTAGAAAAGAGTACGTTACTCTCGACCAGAGCGCTCGCTGGAAAACAGAAAAAGGGTGACGCTGGCAATCAAGTAGCGGATCTTGCCTATTCGACCACTTTGATTGCGTTAGCTGGACAGACTGCTTCGCATGCTCTGCACACGATACATTGGTCCGCGTTGGCAGGATATGATTTCTCAGATTCGCCACTTTTCCTCAGCTCATACACGCTTACTGGGCATGTAGTCACATAAGCACCGCATCCAGTGCATTTTTCTTGGTCTACAGTTATTGTTACCATTTATGATTCACCCCGAGTTTCTATGCAAACCGATGGGAGGAGAGTAAGAAGATTTTGGTTTTCAAACGTTAAGATATCTCTTCGATTCCATTCATATAGGGAATAAGGACTTTTGGGATTGAAATCGAACCATCCCTATTCTGATAGTTCTCCATGATTGCCACAAGGGCTCGCTCCGTAGCAACTAATGTACTATTCAGAGTATGAATTGGTGCAGTAGGGTCGTTTGGCCTGTCACGATATCTTATTCTTGATCTGATGGCCTGATACGCTGTACAATTGCTGCATGAAACGAGTTCCCTGAACTTGGCCTGACCAGGAAGCCAACCTTCAATATCATATTTCTTGGCGGCGACCGTTCCCAAATCTCCGCTGCAGACATTCACAACTCTGTACGGTATCTGAAGGCTTTGGAAGAATTCTTCAGCTCTAGCTATCAGAGCCTCGTGTTCATTCAATGAATCTTGAGGCTTGCAGAAAGTGAACTGTTCCACTTTTTCGAATTGATGAACGCGGAATATGCCTTTCGTATCTCGGCCATGGGCTCCAGCTTCTTTCCTAAAACAGGGGCTGATACCTGCATATCTAAGAGGTAGGTCATTTCCACTAAGAATTTCGTTCATGTGCATAGACAGAAGCGCATGTTCAGCGGTTGCTATGAGATACAGGTCTTCGTTCTC
>JBGOZA010000191.1:0-2918 GCA_041480025.1 Bathyarchaeia archaeon
ACGCTCTCCAAACAAATCGATGTTGGAAGCAAATTCATGTATGCCGAAAAGTATCGACATAAGCCCAAATATGAGATAGGTCTTCACGCCCCAATAGAGGTCTCGTATGAGGTCTGATCCGTCTGGGATTAAACCTTCGAATATTTTGTTCAGGACTGGAACCTTTTCGACATGATTTTCATCGTTTATTTCTCCACCCTCCATTTTCTTCACCTTGCTAAGTCATTCTCCTACAAAACTTAAAGCATTTGTTCTGAAAGTAATTCCATGATTAATTCAAGAACATTTAGGATCTATTAGGAATACAAATTGCGCGCGTATCTCTCTGAGATCTTGAGGTAAAGCTCTCATCATATCACCGTAACACATTTTACACTAGGCAAGTATGACATCAATTAACAGAGCGAACAACATACTCATGAGCCACTGGAATCAACTCATCAGCCGTAATGTAAGTCATCACTCCCGCTGCTATGGCAAGAGCTGAACCCACTACGATCCCGCTGCTGAAAAAAGAAAGAGCAACAGCGCCCACAAAAGCTGCAATAGGTTCAACCAAACCTGTTAGAAAAGTAACAATTGCTATCTTAGAGCGTTTCATACCTGCAACGGAAAGAGGAATGGCTGCAGCAATGCCCTCAGGTACATTGTGCATCATTATGGCTATGGCGATTGTTAGTCCAAGCCTAGGTAGGTAAGTCCGCGCTGTGAGCTATACCCTGGTGCGCGCGCTATCGGCTAAGAAGTAAAGATTGGAGTGCACGCGTCTGTGCTATGTGTGTTTTTTTTTTTGCTTTGAGAGAAAATTAGTTATTGCGAGGGAAGGTAGAGAACGGGTTTGGGTTTGGGAGCGCGCGCTCGGGTTGGGTCATGTTCCTAACGGCATTCTCTGTCAGGCTCGTTCTCATCCAATCTCTGGAAGAGCGCAGGGTTTCCCAGTCATTTTCCTAAACCTTATAGACTCAAAGTATTCTTCTGTTCGCCTGTTTCTTAGTTTGTTTGGGGGATGGGATGCGATTCAATCTGGTTGCGCCATATGAGATGTCTCCTGGTCAGGAAGAGGCGGTTGAACAGTTAGTTAAGAACTTCTCAGGTAAGCAAAAGCAGACTCTTCTCGGGATCACTGGGAGCGGGAAGACATTCGTCATGGCAAACCTGATCAATAGGCTACAGACTCCAACCCTAATCATAGCACACAATAAGACTTTGGCGTCTCAGCTCTATTCCGAGTTGAAGGGGTTTTTCCCGAATAATCGTGTCGAGTATTTCGTCTCCTACTATGATTACTACCAGCCTGAATCATATCTCCCGACGACTGACACATACATCGAAAAGGACTCGAGCATCAACAGCAAGATTGAGCAGATGCGGATGCATGCGGTTTCCAGCATCCTCAGCAGGGAAGATACCATAGTGGTTGCCAGCATAAGCTGCATTTATGGCTTGGTAAATCCTGAGGACTTTAAGGAATTGTCACTTGAACTTGAGGTTGGAAGGAGGATCACGAGACAAGAACTCATTCACAGCCTGATTGATATGCAGTATGAACGAAATGATAGTGCGCTTGAACCCGCCAGATTCCGGGTGCGCGGTGACGTTGTGGACGTTGTACCAGCGTACGAAGACGATATTGTACGTGTCGAGTTAGAAGCTGATAGAATCAGGAAGATCAAAGAAGTTCAGCTGGTAACAGGCGATGTTAAGACATCGATTGATAGGATTGTTCTCTACCCTGCAAGACAATATGTGGTGCCCGAGGAGAAGCAGAAGAGAGCGATTGAGCAGATAAGAAAGGAGCTGGAAGAACAACTCCCAAAGCTTCCACCTCTTGAGGCGCAGAGACTCAGACAGCGGGTAAGATACGACCTTGAGATGGTCCAAGAACTAGGTTTCTGCACGGGAATCGAGAACTACAGTAGACACTTTGACGGCCGTAACCCCGGAGAGCCGCCATTCGTTCTAGTCGACTACTTCCCAAAGAATTACCTGTTGATAATTGATGAGAGCCATCAAAGCGTCCCCCAAAGTCGCGCCATGTTTAATGGCGATTATGCGCGAAAGAAGAATCTCGTTGATTTCGGTTTTCGGCTTCCTTGTGCATACGACAATCGGCCGCTCAAGTTTGAGGAGTTCGAGAAGAAGATGGGCAGAACCCTCTTCGTTTCAGCAACACCAGCAGAGTATGAACTGGAGAAAAGTGGCCCACCGGTTGAGTTGATTACTAGGCCCACTGGCCTTCTTGATCCTGAGGTTGAGATTCACCCGATTGAGGGACAGATGAATCATCTGATGCAGGAGGCGAGGAAAACCATTGCCAGAGGAGATCGCATCCTGATTACAACGCTAACAAAGAGGATGGCTGAAGACCTAACGGAGTATCTGGTGAATGAGGGATTCAGGGTGAGGTACATGCACTCTGACATAGATAGTTTGGATAGAATTGAGCTTGTGAGGCAGCTTCGAAGTGGAGAGTTTGACATTCTGGTCGGAATCAACCTGCTGCGTGAAGGTCTGGATATCCCTGAGGTTTCAACGATCTTCATTCTTGACGCGGACAAGGAGGGGTTCCTACGCGATGAGAGAAGTCTGGTCCAGACAATTGGGAGAGCATCTAGGAACGTTAATGGAAGAGTGGTGCTTTACGCAGACGTGATGACTCGTTCGATTAAGCGTGCGGTTGAAATCACCAAGTACCGAAGACGTTTTCAGATGGGCTTCAACCAGAGAAACGGCATCATTCCGAGAACCATCGTGAAAGTCGTCTCCGAGAAGGAGGGGACGATAAAGGGCATTAAGCACATGGCAAAGCAGGATGTTCAGAAGATGATAGTTAGGCTTGACGCCGAAATGCGGGAGGCTGCCGAGAAACTTGAGTTTGAGAAAGCAATTCTGCTACGAGACCAAATCCAAGAGATACA
>JBGOZA010000192.1:0-2916 GCA_041480025.1 Bathyarchaeia archaeon
GAAGACTTTGATAGTCTCTCCTGAACGCTCTAAGAGAAGACATGGATAGGGCGAGAAAGCCCCAGTTGTCACAGCAATTCTAGCGTAGGCGAAGACCAGAAAAAAGGATAGTAATGCGTACAGCGGGATAGCCCGGGAGAGATTCGAACTCTCGTCGCGGGGTCCAAAGCCCCATATGCTTGACCGCTACACTACCGGGCTACAGGGACATAGCATCAACAATTACTCTTTATCTTTATCGCAGATTATTCTCGTTGAAGGGTTTGCCTTCCTTCAATACTTTCTCGGGGAACTGTTGTCTCCATTTCTTCGCAAAGACCTTTTCATCTTTCCCATCTCTGAGCTCGTCTGGCAACATACGAGGAATATCATCTATTATAGGGTACCATCGTCCGCAATTGGTGCAGGTCATCAACCCTTCATTTATCTCATCTTTTTCTTCAAAGACATAGAGTTCTAACGGATAGTGCTTGCAGATTGGGCAAGCCAGTATGTCAAGGAGCTTTCGCCTCATATCTTTTCTCCGATGAAAAACGATTCTAAGAGTCTATTAAGTCTTGAGCCATAAATAGAAAAAGACTAATAAAGTATGATAATAATCATAATTTCTTGGAGTTAAAGAAAGATCAAATGGCAGAGATTTGCCCAACATGTGGACTTCCCACCGACATTTGTGTTTGTGGAACCATTAGCAAGGAACAGCAACGAATCAAAATCTTTATGGAAACTCGAAAATGGAAGCGCCCCGTTACAGTGATTGAGGGCGTGGACGAAAAAAGTTTTGATCTGGGCCACTTGACCAAGCAACTCAAACAAGCATGTGCTTGTGGCGGTACGACGAAGGATAAACAGATCGTGTTACAAGGCGACCATAGAGACATCATCATAAAACTTCTATCCAAACTGGGATTTCCAGCAAGCAATATAGAAGTCTCCTGAGCATTTTCTCAGCTCCATCAATGAATTGCTGACTGGAGAGATTCAGTCAGCGTTCGACCTTAGTTCCACTATGGCGGTTTCCAACATGGAGACTGCCTTGTTCATCCCTCTTCTGTAGCCTTCTGCTTGATTCTCAAAGGAACTTCTCGAGATTCTGCCAGCTCTGAACTGAGATCTCAATCTTGATAGCCCTCCTCGCTGCGATGCCATTTCATTCTCAGCCGTTTCAACACGATCAATAATGCTTGCATATTGACTGGAGATCTGACGGACTTCTTTCCTGAGTCGTGCAAGAGATGTAGTCATAGTCCTGCCTGCCTCGTCGAAAGCTCTTCTACGCAGATTGTAGTCTCTTCTCCCCAAGTGCCCGCTATCCAGTTGCTCTTCCAGTTTTTCTGATTCATTAAGCTGGATTATTTCCTCATCAAGAGCATTTGATAATTCTAGAGCAATCTCTTTGTCCCTTGCATCTTCCGGCTTAGCGACTTCGACCTTCTTGAATCGCCTTCGCCAAAGAAGAATAGCTGAAGTGAATGCTACGACGATTCCAACCCATAAAGTTGGCCTGAAAGCACTCCACAGCGGGAGAAAACCATAATTCAGAATGAAGTGAACGGGGCTGTTACTCTGAAGATTGGTCAAGTTAAGGTATACCGTAGGTGTCAGGCCTGAAGCTCTGACATATCCTACAGGGACCATCGATGAGAAAGTTGCGCCTTCTGGCAGAGACACCGCGACTACTGCATTATCTATTTGATAGTTAACTCCAGATGATGCGTTGTACTCGAGCCGAAAGTTACCAAGAGATACCTGGACAAGGGAAACCGTTGATGACGAGGAATACTGTACAGAGAAAGTGTAGCTGTCATAATACTCAATGCTTCCAACCACACCTTTCAAAGCGTATCTGAACGTGACGGTCACCGTCTTATTCGTAGGGTTATCCTTTGTGCTGGAGGTGAGGGTCCCAAAGTCATCATACGCTCTTATTCCAGTAGTGTCCTGGGGCAGTGTGACAGTGGTGGATGAAATTGAGACGTTGTTGAGATTCGTTATCCTCAAAGTCTTCGTAATCTGAATCCCACCAAATGGCGAGACCGATATGTCCTCCTTCCCCGATGGATAGTCAACAGGCGCCTGAGCCAATACACTACTGGACTGCAACAGGAAGGCGGTCAATACAACTATCAATACTACGTACGGTGAGAGCTTTCTTAGTCTGAGCATTCTAGCATCTCTGAATTCTCTGATACACTGTACAGTAAGGTTCTTTAACCTTTTGAAATCCAGACTTTATTCTGCTTCATTTGTCTGTAGGGGCTCAGATGTTCTATTTCTAGAAGTAAGTTTTCGTAGAAGGTGTATGCTGCTCAAGCGCGCGCTCGGAAGAATCTAGAATCAGATATGAAGAGCAACGTATCCTGCAGGAGAGAGGGGCCTTCGGTGAATGCTCTATCTATTGTCCCTTTTCTTTCCCACAACCTTAAGCAGATGGGGGACGATTACAATTTTCGGAGAGCTATTTGCATTGGAAGCCCTGATGAAGAGTTTCATGAAGAGCATGAGCAAAGAAGACAAGCAGAAAATGATGCAACAATTTATGAACAGCATGACAGAGGAGGAAAGAACAGAGATGATGCAGCTAATGATGCCCATATTGATGAAAAACATGAAACCAAGTATGATGATGCCTGATATGATGAAGAATTTTGATGAAGACGAATGTAAGAAAATGATGATGGAAATGGAACCCGAAATGAGGGAAAAATGCAGAAGAATGATGACGGCTTGTCTAAAAGACTCTGAATAAATCAGCGCACTCTTACCTGCAGGGCAGAGGGCCAGCTATTTAACGCGCGCTTACGAGACTTCAATCCAACGATGCGCGCGCTAACGATAGCTGCGACATAGGAGGTGGATATGTGGGAGTAAACCTTGCACCAATAATAATCAAGGAAAAAGTCACTCTCAACCATC
>JBGOZA010000193.1:0-2874 GCA_041480025.1 Bathyarchaeia archaeon
CCGACAATGTTCCAGTGGGATTCTGAAGCATATTCCAAACGCCTGGAGGCTTTCGACTGGGAAGTTATTATCTGTGATGGACACGATGTGAACAGTATCATTGAAGCGTTCTCTGAAGCAAGAAGATCAGAGAAGCCTTCTTTCATAATCTCAAAGACGATAAAAGGCAAAGGTGTAAGCTTCTTAGAAAATAGGGAAGATAGACATGGCACAGCACTGAGTGAAAACGAACTTGAAAGCGCTGAACATGAGATACTTCCCAGGCTAGTAGATACCAGTTTTCAGCCGTCAAACCGCATCCACGCTTCAACAAGAATTGTGAGGAGAGGCAAACTCTCTCTGACGACAAACTACGCGATAGGAGAGATGGTGGCGACAAGAGATGCTTACGGGAGCGCTCTAGTGAAACTGGGAGAACAGAATGAGCATATGCTTGTCCTAGATGGCGATGTTCAGAACTCGACATCTACAAGCAGTTTCTTCAAGGCTTATCCTAGTCGGAGTCTTCAATGTTATGTGGCCGAGCAGAGTATGGTTGGCGTTGCCGTCGGATTGCAGACTCATGGTTACGACGTTTTCTTAGCCACCTTCTCCTCCTTCATGTCAAGGGCATTTGACCAAGTACGGATGGCGACCTACTCTAGAGCAAATCTGAAGGTGGCAGGTTCACATGCTGGTGTCTCAATAGGCCAAGATGGGCCTTCACAAATGGGACTAGAAGACTTGGCGATGTTCCGTACTCTTCCAAAGAGCATTGTGCTCTATCCACGCGACGCTGTGAGCAGTGAGAAACTGACTTGCCTAGCCGCCAATTATGAAGGCATATCATACATTAGAACCACAAAGGCGAAGACGCCTACGATATATGAGAATGAAGAGAGCTTCCATATTGGCGGCTCCAGGACCCTGAGACAAAGTGAATCAGATGTTGTCGCGGTCATCGCAGCAGGTATTACAGTACATGAAGCGCTGAAGGCTCATGAAGAACTGAAGAATGAAGGAATCACTGCACGCGTCATTGATTGTTACTCCATCAAACCCTTGGATGAACCAACATTGAGAAAGGCCTCGAGAGAAACAGCGGGGGTCTTCACAGTCGAGGATCATTATGCCCAAGGGGGACTGGGTGAGGCGGTGGCCTCACTTGGCCTAATGCCCAAGATTCTCGCAGTCACGAAGATGCCTCATTCGGGAAAACTTGAAGAAGTCCTTGCCGAGCAAGGAATAGACGCAGAAGGTATCATTAGGAAGGTTAAGGACACCAAAGTCGCTCAGCAAGGACAGACTAGACAAAGGGGTGTACTCCATTAGATCCTGGCTTTCTTCAAATTCTGGCAAAATGCCTAAATCCGAATCGACGTTTAACCCTAAAGGGTGTTCATTTTGCCTGATCTGAAGATTGGCGACGTTGCACCTGACTTCAATCTCCGAGATGAGAATGGTCTACCTGTTAGTCTGAAGGACTATCTGGGAAAGAAAGTCGTGGTTCTATATTTCTATCCGAAAGACTTCACTTCAGGCTGCACAGTTGAGGCCTGCAGTTTCAGAGACGACTACAGACTCTATGAGGATCAAGGCGCAGTCGTGATCGGAGTCAGTCTGGACAGTGTGGAATCACATTCAAAGTTCTCTGAAAAATATAACCTACCATTCCCGATCCTAAGCGACAATGGTAAGGAAACTGCCACAGCCTATGGCGTGCTTGGAATTGCTGGTTTGCTCGCAAAGAGAGTGACCTTCATTATCAATAAGGATGGAAAGATAACCCATATCTTCCCTAAGGTTGATGTGAAACGTCACTCTGAGGAAGTACTAAAAGCTCTCGAAGAATTGCGGAAAGACTAAACATGTGAAGACATCCGAACACGTTCTGTTGAAGAGCAGCGCGCTTATCCCTGTCTTTACTTTTTGTCAAACATACTATCAAGTTGTGGTAATAATGATTATGAGTGGAATCGTTGGAACTCTGGCAGCCCTGCTTGGAGAGCTTTGCCTTTGGACTATGCTCCACCCGAGACGAAGGGAAAAGTACAAGCAGTAATACAGATATTGACTTCGATCTCAATTTTCATTGGTTCCTTAGCGGGAGGATATCTGTACGGCCTTGTCTTTTCGGCGCCATTCTGGGTCTATGCAGTCTTATCTTTGTGTGCAACTTTGGTAGCCTTTGTTTCAATAAGACATACCAAAGACACAACTGCGTATCAAGAATAAGCGCGCACTTCTCATGTATTTGTTTGATTTCCTATGCTGTCTCTGAACCAACCTTCGCGATAGAAATACACTGCTAGCAAAGATGCGCTCGCGAGGCTGACTAGGATTACCTGCCACAGCTGGAAAGGCCATGGGACATCGATCAGGTTTTCCCCCAAGATCGTACCTATTACTGAGGGTACAGCTATGATGCAGGTAATGGCAGCCATAAACTTCATTGCTACGTTTGTCTCGTGGGAGACAGTGTCCATGTGAATTGAGATTAGGTCGCGGAATACTTCAGCACTAGTTTCAGTTTGTTCTTCAGCTCCAACTGCTCGGTCGTAGATCGTGTCGAAGGCGTTTCTCTCTTCATGCGTCAGAGTCAGGTTTGGGTCCTTCAAGAGGAATTCAACTGATTTTGTGAAGTGTCGAAGAAGTCTTAGAAGGTGATCTATCTCTTTCTTTACGAGGAATGATTTGTGATAGAACTCACGAGGCCAAGGGGGTAAAGTCTCCTCGAATTTCTCTACTATGTTTTCAACATGCTCAGCGAGATGTTCATGTTGCTCTATATTGTTGAGCATTACCAAGTATGTTACTCTGAGTGGGACTGAGATATGTGCAAGGCCCTTATCGCTGAATTCTTGGGCTACACTCTCGCGAATTCCAGTTCTCGAG
>JBGOZA010000194.1:0-2873 GCA_041480025.1 Bathyarchaeia archaeon
AAAGAGACTCCGCAAAATGCAAATCAATTGGCTAATCTTCTGAAAGTCGATTATAGGACGATCAGGCATCATCTCGATGTGCTTCAGAAGAATGGAATAACCATTTCTGCAGGAGACAGATACGGTGCCACGTATTTTCTGTCACCAGCAATGGAAGAGAACTACACTTTGTTTGAAGAGATTCTGAAGAAAATCTGGGAAAGAGACAAAAGGGAGGAAAACAAGTGGGACACCATATGAATAGAAGCTTCAAAATTACGTTGATATTTGCGATGTTGGCAGTTATTTCGGTAGTGACAGCTTTTTGGACTATTACATACGGTCCTTTCTCTAATGTATCTCCTTTTGAGAGGCGCAGACCCCCAGTATTTATTCCTGGAGACATTGAACTGTATTACACGGTTCAAACAGTAGTCTCAACGCTTAATGTAGCACTTCTGATAATTCTGTTGGCAACATATGTCAACATATACGCAAAGACAAAGGCAGAATTCACTATTGGCCTAATAGTATTCTCAGCAGTCATGTTACTTAACTCTCTATTTTCCGCTCCCTTCTTGCGCCTTGGTTTTGGTTTCAGCAGTTATGGTCTTGGGCCTTTCGCAATGCTGCCAGACTTGTTCACGTTTGCCGCATTGTCGGTTCTATTGTATCTAACCTTAAAATACTGATGATAATTAGAGAGCATGCCGGAGTTACTCAAGCTGTTACTTACTTCAGAGCCAAATATTGCTGTTGCTACCTTAATCAAGAGGTGCGTGGTTGGAGAAAGCCGATGCGCGCGCAAAAATGGAGAAGTGAGGGACCAAGTCAAGGAAATGGCCAATATCATCAAGAAACATGGTGTCAAAAAAGGAAGGAGAATCATTATGAGTCCTGATTCTTCAGCAGACCATCCAACCTTTACTCAAGAAACCTAAGCGCGCGCTTATCGTTTCCTATCAAGAATATGAAAGGCGTACCCAAATGTTATCTGGTATTTAATAAGATCCACATTAGACGATATGCCACACGCTTCACAGTGTCATAACTTTGTCCCGCAACGAGGACAGAATATTTCATCTGGATCTATATGTCTGCCGCAACTCGGGCATATGTCATTCTTCTCTGAGCTGAGTGCGCCTTCCCTTTCTTTTCCGAGAAGTTTCCCATCGCTGAGAAAGAGCATCCGTTCAGTCTTCGACGCCATCCTATTATCATGAGTCACCATGATAATCGTGGTTCCCTGTTCAGCCTTCAACTTGACTAGTAGTTTCACGATTTCAAGCCCAGTCTTCTGATCTAAGTTGCCTGTAGGTTCATCAGCTAATATAATGGCAGGATTGTTTGCCATCGAACGCGCAATAGCAACCCTCTGCTGTTCTCCGGCACTCAACTTCTGTGGTCGATGCTCTTCTCTTTCTGAGAGCCCGACCATTTTCAGTAGTTCCCTTGCTCTGCTTCTTTTCTCGATATTTGTCTTCTTTGTGCCTTCCATAGGGAGCTCGACATTTTCGATTGCACTCAAGTATGGTAGCAGATTGAAATTCTGGAATATGAAACCGATCTTGTCTCTCCTTATCTGGTACAGTTTATTCTCCGGTATCCCTGTGATATCTACACTATCCAGAATAACCTTGCCGTGTGTTGGTCTGTCAAGGCAGCCCAGCATGTTCAACAACGTGGTCTTGCCTGAACCGGAGGATCCCATAATCGAAACGAACTCACCCTTCTTTATTTGGAGGTTCACATCGGAGAGGGCTTTGACCTCGCGTCCACCAAGTTCATAGAACTTGTCCAGCTTCTCTGTTTCTAGAACTATTTCACTCATACTTCAAAGCCTCCATGGGACTTGTTTTTGAAGCTCTCCAAGCAGGATACAGACTGCCCAAGGCTCCAAGCAACACCGCTGCACCGAATGTCAGCAATAGAATCTCTGGACTAATTGTTGTGACCGGTTGAGACAAAGATGTCTGTCCAAAAGGATTACCTCCGAAGCCTCCTAAACCAGATTGGCTAATGCTAGGCAGCAGGAATGATGTAATGTAGGGCGCACCGACAGCACCTATCATAACTCCGACTACACCAGCAATCAGACTGAGTAGCACACCTTCGATAATGAATTGACTCATAATATTTCTGTTACTGAAGCCTATCGCTTTGAGGATGCCTATCTCCTTAGTTCTCTCACGCACAGTGTATAACATCACCACAAGAACAATCAGGCTTGTAGCAGCAACTGCTACACCTATCTCCATAATGGCAGTGCTTTGAGTTTGGCTGAGAGAAGCTTGAGCATTCTGCAAAGCAGTACTGTACTGCGCCTGCATGCTCTGAAGTTGGCTTAGACGATCCTGAGCCGTTGTAACTGTTAGTTCCGGATGAAGCGAACTTATGGCATTTGCCACTTGAGTAGTGTATGAACTGCTGTTGGCAAACACCACGAGACTGGTTATGTTCCCGACATTTCCAGTTATTATTTGGGCGTCGGAAAGGCTCATGTACAATGTTAACGCGCTAGTGCCGAATGTGCTTGTTCCGGAACTTGATGATTTGTATACTCCGACAACGTTGAATGTATATTGGGAGCCTGCTGGGATAGTAACTGCACCACCAACTCCTGTATTGAAATAGGCAGAATTGTTCTCACTTAAGAGAACAATTCCAGTCTCTCCGCCGAGAAGATTTGTTCCAGAAACTATGTTCGTTGGCAGAAGCGGATAGTCGGCGATGAGGGAAGCGTTTAGGGGAATTCCCTCAATCACGTATTGTGGTCTGAGGATTGTGAATGTTCTTCCAAAACGGCTTATCGTCTCGGTAGTTCCCTCCGTCACCTGAAGAATCGGTACAACTGCTGCGACACCAGTGATAGAGCTGATGTCTGAGTAGAGGCT
>JBGOZA010000195.1:0-2866 GCA_041480025.1 Bathyarchaeia archaeon
CATGGTGAACAGACTGGGAAGATGCTGATTGGTCTTGAGAAAGAGCTCTTGAAGGACAGACCAGACGTTGTACTAGTTGAGGGCGATACAAACACTGTTATAGCGGGTGCGTTGGCGGCGGTCAAGCTTGGTATTAAAGTAGGTCACGTGGAGGCAGGACTGAGGAGCTATGATCGAGGAATGCCCGAGGAGATTAACAGGATCTTGGCGGATCATTGCTCTGACTATTTGTTCGCTCCAACTGAGAAGGCGAAGCAGATTCTCCTGCACGAAGGCATCTTAGACGCGAACATAGAAGTCACGGGTAATACTGTGGTAGACGCCGTGTTCCAGAATCTTGAGTTCGCTGAGAAACATTCCTTAGTCTTGGCGAATCTCAGCTTGAATCGGGGATCATATTTTCTGGCTACCGTTCATAGGCAGGAAAACGTTGACGATGAAATGAGGCTTAGGGGCATAATTGATGGTTTGAAAATGGTCCATAAGGAATACGGTCAGAGCATCATCTATCCCATACACCCCCGGACTAGAAGAGCGCTGCAGAATTTCGGCTTGAAGACCGAAGGTCTCAGCCTAGTAGATCCACAAGACTATTTGAGTTTCCTTCAACTTGAGTCCAATGCAAGACTTGTTCTGACTGACTCTGGCGGAGTTCAGGAGGAAACGTGTGTCCTGAATGTTCCTTGCGTTACTCTTAGAGACAACACTGAGAGACCGGAGACCATAGATGTTGGTTCAAATAGTTTGGCCGGAACGAATCCAGAAACAATCCTTGAGAACGTAAAGCTTATGCTTGGTCGCAGTAATGATTGGAAGAATCCTTTCGGAGACGGTAACGCAGCTCCCAGAATAGTTGAAGTCTTGAGGCGAAAACTTGAGTAATATCCTAGTCTTGGGTGGAACAGGTTTCATAGGATCTAACCTTGTCATCGAGTTGGAGAAGCGTGGGCACCACGTCTGGGTTAGTGACCTTCTCAACTCGGAGAGAACAAACTATACCCGATGCGACATAGGAAAATACAGACAAGTGGAACGGCTTTTCGAAGCACATGATTTTGACTATGTCTATCTTGCGGCTGCGGAGTATGGGCGTTGGAACGGAGAAGACTACTACGAGAACTTGTGGATGACGAATGCTGTTGGAACAAAGAATGTCATCAGAATGCAGGAGAAGAAGAAATTCCGCATGATTTTCTTCGGGAGCGCAGAGGTATATGGTGACTATGACGGCGTCATGAGTGAAGACGTGATGGAGAAGGTTCCCATCAAGCAGATGAATGATTATGCCATGACCAAGTGGGTGAATGAGATGCAGATTCTGAATTCGGCATCGATGTTTGGAACCGAGAGTGTTCGTGTCCGCCTCTTCAACGTCTATGGTCCTCGTGAACACTACACTCCCTACAGGGGATTCGTGCCTAAGTTTATTTACAAGGCGCTTCTAGACGAGCCAGTAACGGTTTATCTGGGTCATAAAAGAACCCTTGAATATGTGGAGGACATATGCAGAGCATTCGGCAACATAGTTGATTGTTTTAAGCCTGGAGAAATCTACAACTTGGGCGGGGAAACGCAATACGAGATAAAATATGTTTCTGACTTGATTCTCCGTTACCTAGTCAAGGATGATTCGAAAGTTGAGTACAAGAAAGAGGAAGCCTTCACGACAAGGATTAAGACTCCTGATTCAGCAAAGGCTAGGAGAGACCTTGATCTAAGACTCACTGTGCCACCTGAGGAAGGCATACCGCGCACGATAGAATGGTTCAAGAAATCATATGGTCTGGGCTGAGTAAGATTGGACCGTGAAGAAGTAGTAAGTCATTATGAAGACAAGAAGGTACTTGTAACCGGTGGAGTAGGGTGCATAGGAAGCAACCTCGTTAAAGCATTATTGAGAGGCGGGGCGGAGAAGGTGATTGTCCTTGATGATCTCTCTTCCTCTTTTGAGTGGAACCTGCCAAAAGACTCGAGGGTTCTGCTTGTTCGCGGTAGCATTATGGATGAAGAATCTGCAAAGAGAGCTTTCAGTTTCAGACCGCAATACGTATTTCATCTGGCTGCCCATTTCGCCAACCAGAACAGTGTTGATCATCCCGAGACTGATCTTACGGTTAATGGCTTAGGTACTCTGAGGATGCTCGAATACTCAAACCTAGTTGGCGTTGATAGATTCGTTTTCGCCTCATCTGGCTGCTCAGTCTATGGCAGCAGCGCACCATTGCCATTCAGGGAAGAGTTCGTTTCGATTCACCTGGATACACCATACCAGATAAACAAGCTAGTGGGCGAACTGTACTGCAACTATTTCAGTGATTACTACAAACTGCCCGTTGCAATTGCTCGATACTTCAACGTCTTTGGGCCAGGGGAGGTTCCGGGGAGATATAGAAATGTTATCCCGAACTTCATGTGGCTAGCAATGCATGGGCAACCGTTGCCAATAACCGGAACAGGTGATGAAACAAGAGACTTCACCTTCGTCGACGACATAGTTGATGGTACAATGAGGCTGGGAATTATGCCCGAAGCAATTGGCGAAGCAGTCAATCTTGCATCCGAAACAGAGACGCGTGTCATAGACTTGGCCAACTGGATCAACGAGCTGACAAACAATAGGGGCGGAATAACCTATCAGAATAAAAGAGACTGGGACAAGTCGGAAAGAAGAAGAGCCTCAATTGAAAAGGCTTCAAGAATCCTCGGGTATGCACCGATGACCCACGTGGAGCTAGGGCTGCCAAAGGTTCATGAATGGTTCACCAGCAATTGGGAGAACATAAAGACAAGTGCGAGATTCTAGATGCATATCTTGGTGATTTCCGAAATCTTTCCTCCAGATATGGCTGGAAGTGCTACCCGAGCC
>JBGOZA010000196.1:0-2865 GCA_041480025.1 Bathyarchaeia archaeon
AGTTCTCTTCTGGGCATTCAAGATAAGCTTCAATCATTTTCTCCTCACTCAGAGCCAATCTTCCAACCCCCTTTTTGCCTTCTTGGTATTTCTCTCGCGCCCCACCTCGGCACACAGGAGGACTATCTAGGAATTCACCAAGACAAGCCGTCGATCAGGTAGACAGAGGGCTCTGTAATCTAGTCTAAGATAGATTGACGAGCCACATATGGCCTTGCAAGAACCCGATCGAAGCTGATACGGCATCAGCATACTGTATCCCCCGCAAGAAAATTCTCTTCGAATCATATAGAATCATATGGTCCCAGAAAACATGGCGAGCGCCAAGGCAATCGATTATGTGCGTGCTCTTTAATAGGTCATGCAACCTAGTGTGCGATGGTCCTGTCCTATGATTGAAGGTGAGAATGTCCGGTTAAGGGGTCTGGAACTCACAGATGTCGACGTATTCATGCAACACTGGAATAATCTGAAACTCAGAAACTATATTGCTGATGCTGATCGAGGACCTGTCTCTCGTACTGGAGAGGAGGAATGGGTAAAGAATACATGGAAGGAAAGTGCGGAGAAGAAAGGATACACTTTCGCCATAGAAACTATCCCTGACATAAGAATGATTGGTGCGACATCACTGATGAGAATCAACTGGACGAGTCGATCCGCCCTGTTCGGAATCAGCATCTATGACCCACAAGACTGGGGAAAAAGATACGGACGAGAGGCTACGAGACTTCTAGTTCAATACGCTTTCGTTGTCCTCAACCTTAATAGAATTGAGCTGGAAGCGCTTGACAACAATGAGAGAGCGCTGAGATGCTATCGTGCAGTCGGCTTCAAAGAAGTTGGTAGAAAGAGGAAGTCACGCTACATAGATGGGGAGTTTCGAGACGAGGTCATCATGGATCTGCTAAGAGAAGAATGGAAAGTCTAGCTCAGAGTAAGACAGTCAGCAATCTGGCGCGTCTCAACGCAAACTTACAGGTTAAGAAAGGGGAGAAGATGGACGGAATAGTGATAGTTTTACCAGAATAGTAGCGTGCTCTAGCAGCTATCCCTTTGCTGTGGACTGAATTGTCATGCGCGCGCGCCACTCAAAGAATATTTAAATATATCGCGATATATCTAGATAATAAGGAATCTAGATGTTTCCACACATGATGAATCACAGAATGCACGGTTTCAGGAAAGGAATGCTTCAGCACATGGTTCTGAAATCTCTAGCCGACAAGCCGAAACATGGGTATGAGATCATGCAGAGCTTAGGTGAGGAGTTTCAAGGATCTTATCAGCCTAGCCCAGGAACCCTATATCCAATTCTTCAGATGCTTGAGGAAGAAGGATATGTAACTGGAAAGGATGAGGAGGGAAAAAGAACCTATTCAATCACGCCGGAAGGATCCGAATACCTGAAGGCGAGTGAAGAGAGGTTCAAGACTTTAATCGAGAATAGGAAAGCCTTCTTCGGGGAGAGGAGGGCTCTCAGCAGGGAACTCAGGAACCTAGGGTCACTGGTAATGACGAACTACCATGATATGAGTCCTGAGAAAGCGGACAAGATTGCGCAGATCATCAAAGAAGCTAGGAGAAAAGCAGACGACATAATCTCAGAATGAGTGAACGCCACTCATAAAAGATTGACGTGCACCATCTTTGAGTTGCGAGGGCAACCGTTAGCGTCAGGGTTCCTAATCAGATCCTATTCTGGCGAATCAAGAAATGGGTGTATCAAAGCAAAGCCTGGAATACATCAAGGGGCTACAAACAAGGACCGACTGGTCTCAGTCCATAAAAGCGTTCAAAACGCTTCTGAGATACCAGAAGCGATACATTCCCTTCTTCGTCGCCATCATTCTGCTTTCCGCCGTCAGGTCTTATTTATTCACTCGAGAGCCTTTGTACACTGCCCAGATAATAGATGAAGTCGTAACAGGCCGTCAATTCGATCTTCTCTTCGGACTTGTGCTTAACATAGTTCTTGCAGTAGTAGGCTACGGTATTTTGAACTTTGCAGTTGTTCTGATCGGTGGATACGCGTCACAGCTGATGATTAGAGATATCAGAACCGCATATTATCTTTCACTTCAGGAGAAATCATTTGGGTTCTATGATAGGACCGCGGTGGGCGACCTTCTTTCAAGAGCCACCATGGATCTGCAGGCAGTGGACCAGTTCTTAAGAAGCTGGATTAGTAGCATAGCTGACGCAGTTTTCTCGATAGCTGCTGTTTTCCTCGTCATGTATTCCATAAGTCCAACGATGAGCCTAATCTCTTTGCTGCCTATGCCCTTCATCTTCTATTTTACGGTGAGTCTGTTTTCGAGAACTATGCCCTTGTTCAGAAGAATGCAGCTTATTCTTGGAAGACTTGGTGCGTTCATCCAACAGAACATTATCGGAATGAAGAATGTACGCATCTTCCAGAGAGAAAAGGAGATGGAGGAGGGATTCAAAACCGTTGAGACAATATATGTAGATACAGCTGTAGGTGCTGGGAGAATTCAGGCGCTTTACACACCGACCGCTCAGGGAATCCTTTCTCTAGGAATGATAATAGTCTACATCTATGGGGCTAATCTGATAGTTTCCCCTTCCGCGATGCTCACGATAGGCGAGCTTGTTCTTTTCACAAGATACATGTTGAGGCTGACTCAGCCACTTCAGAATCTGAGTCAACTGGTTGGCACTTGGATAAACGCTTCAGCTGGTCTGGAAAGGGTTTTCGAAATAGAGGACATGCCCGTTGATGTCAAAGATCTTCCTGAAGCTAAGGAACTCAAAATCTCCAAAGGAGAGGTGGAATTCAGGAATGTTGATTTCGGTTACGTTAAGGATCGGATAGTACTTAGGCACATAAACCTCAAAGTC
>JBGOZA010000197.1:0-2863 GCA_041480025.1 Bathyarchaeia archaeon
ATTGCATTGGAGATCTATGGAACCGTCTTTGTTTATCCAAAGTTGGTTCCAAATCTGGCTGACGCTGTAATGGATCTGGGCTTGAGCTAAAGGAATTGGCGCTATCATTAATGGGATGCAAAATATGAACAGGATGAGAAACAGGTAGGCCCCATGGCTTTGTCTCACCATTTCGGCTCCTCTGTTAACTCAAACTTGTTTCCGCAGTAAGCGCATGTGACATAAGGTCTTCCTGCAACAATCTGAGGTTTTGTCGGATCCACTAATGCTCCGCAGTTAGGGCATTTAACCTCCTTTACGGTTGGCGTTCCACTTAGATTAAGCGTCTGTTTGATTTCTACCGTTTGTTGACCTCTGCTAAGATAGAGGAGGCCGCCTGCAACCACCAGCATGACTAGGCCGATGAGAAAATAGGATGCGCCAAGATTGTATGAGATAGTGAAGAGTAAGCCTAAAACAATAAGGATGGCTGAAACAGCGTATACGAACACTTTTGTTATTCCTGAGACCATTTATTATCCCCTTCTGAAGTTTGGTTTAGTCAATGTAAGAATATCTCACTATTCTTACTTTAGGCTTTGTTCGAGACTTATCTCAATCTTCACTTTACCATTATTAGAACACATCCGAACCACAGCATGAATGACCGGGCACTTTAGCTGCACTAGCAAGTTCTTCTCAGCTGCCACTGACTAGGACGTCCTCTAGACGCGGTTCGAATGTTTCCGCTCCCGCTTCATTTTGCCAGAGCTATTGTGAAAGACTCCAGCAAGATGCACCATGTCTGACTTTGGTGTGCGCTACGAACATATGTTATGAATCCGAGGATATTAGTGACCTGAATTCATCCAAATTGCTGATTGAGAAAGTGGCTTTATCATATTCATCAAAAGCTTCAAGGCTCTGAGGGGTCAGGTTCTCGGTTGTCCTGATCTGGACTGTGGACATTCCGAAGAAATTTGGCCAATGGATGTCGCAACGGACGTTGTCGCCAAACATGATAAATTCATTCGGTTTCGCATTTGGGAAACTCTTGAGGAACACCTCCCAGAATTTTCGATCACTCTTAAGCCAGCCAATATCAATTGAATAGAAGAAACTTGAGAAGTATTTCTCAAGGTCGAAGTTTTTCACAATTACCTTCGTTACCCCCGACGTATCACTGCACACGACCAGTGTGAACTTTTGTCTAAGAGCCTCAAGCAAATCTGTGCAACCATCCCTCAACCTGAGATCAGCCATATAGACCTCATTAGCTTCCTCGAAAACAGATCTAGAATCTTCAAACTCATAGGTCTGTGACACAGCATCTTCGAATGAGAGTCGACCAGTCTGAACTTCATACCATTTTAGGGGAACTGCTTTCTTTCTCTTTCTCAATCCCAGTCCATTCTCAAACACCCATCCCCAAGAGTGATATTCACCATCGATCAAGGTGCCGTTAATATCCAAAGCTACAAAACGAATATTCTCGAACATTGTGAGTACCGGTGTTCCCCTCTGTGACTAAGATTCATATACGCCTTTAAACAATGTAAGATCCAGCCATTATCACACAACGTTTATAAATCTCGCTTGCTGGCATGTTACAGTAATCGGAGTAGAGGAGACCCTCTGCATCTAAAGAGAAAGAGAATCCAGTTTTCTGGATTAAACAAGTTTTCGATAGTCGCGGCAAAGAGAGGCAGTAATCCCGTTGTCTAAGAAGAAGACCGAAAAGACGGAAACAGTAATCGACATTTCCTCGCATGTTTTGGTTCCTAAGCACACGCTCCTTACAAAAGAGGAAGCACAAGATGTACTTGAGAGATATCGTATCAAACCCTATCAGCTTCCACATATTAAGAGGTCTGACCCGGCTATTCGTGATGCCAATGCACAGGTCGGTGACGTGATAAAGATAGTCAGGCAAAGCAGCACCGCTGGCGAAGCGATAGTATATCGATATGTGATTGAGTAGGCAGTGGGCCAAAAAGAAGTCTGAGATGAGGCAAGAAATGTCTGTGAACGATCAAGATCTTTGGCAAGTAACTAAATACTTCTTTGAATCAGAAGGGCTTGTAAGACAGCACCTTGATTCGTATAATGATTTTATTGAACACGACCTACAGAACATAATAGATGAGATTGGAGATATCTCAATTGATTCTCCAGATTATCCCTTCAAGATTAGACTCAAGCATATTGAGATAGGCAGACCTCGAGTGATTGAGGTAGATGGGTCAGATCACCCTGTCTATCCGACTGAATGCAGACTAAGGAACCTGAGCTATGCTGCGCCTCTGTATCTTGAAATGGCAGTTGTTAGAGATGACCGAGAGGAATCATCTGAACTGGTCCACATTGGCGACGTTCCTGTAATGTTGAAGTCAAGACTGTGTCTTCTTTACAACAACAGTACAAACGAACTCATTCAGGTTGGAGAGGACCCCCGCGACTCCGGAGGATATTTCATCGTCAATGGTTCTGAACGCGTCATAGTGGCTCTGGAGGACTTGGCGCCAAATAGAATTGGTGTAGACCGAGACGATACAGGTACCAAGCCAGTCTTCAGGTCAAAAGTGTTCTCAACAACTGTTGGTTTCAGAGCTAGGATAACAGTCAAACTGAAGCCAAACAATGCCTTAGCCGTTTCTATACCAGGAGTCCCTGCTGACATTCCTTTCATCATCCTTATGAGAGCTCTCGGAATAGAAGCCGACAAAGAAATCGTTGAAATGGTTTCGGGAGTTGAAGAGGTTCAGAATGTTCTAGACGCATCCTTCGAAGAAGCACAGGGTGTTAGTAGCGTTGCAGAGGCCATTACTTACATTGGCAATCGAGTAGCCCACGGACAGGTCGAAGAATATCGCCTGAGGCGAGC
>JBGOZA010000198.1:0-2843 GCA_041480025.1 Bathyarchaeia archaeon
AACAGGATTCTCCTACGGTCTATACAGCGTTCTTCTTCCTCTCATTGGAATAGGAGTCGCCGCGGCAGTAGCGTACAAACTGTGTGAACCGTTAGGACTTATGTACAACACCGCGATTCCTTATGCTTCCACATCATTTGCCGTCTTCGGGATCGCAATGGCTTCTATGGGAATGCTTTCCATAGTTGGGCTAACAGTCTCCAATGACGCTTATGGTCCGATAGTTGACAACTCCAAAGGAATAGCTGAGCAGGCAGGACTAAGCGAAGAAGTAGTGGCCATAACTGATGAGCTTGACTCCGCAGGAAACACAGCCAAAGCGATAACAAAAGGGTTCGCCATCGGTGCAGCGGGCTTGACCGTCATAGCATTACTCGCCGCATTTCAGGAGATAGTCAGGAGCGGGTCAGGTCAGATACTTGTCTTTGATATTATGAACCCCATTGTATTGATGGGCGCCCTAATTGGATTAGCTATACCGGGGGTTTTCTCAGGCATGCTCATGCTCGGAGTTGGAAGAAACGCCTCAAGGATGATCAATGAGATTAGGAGGCAATTCAAAGAGATACCAGGACTCAGAGAAGGAAAGCCTGGAGTGAAACCTGACTATGCAAGCTGCATAGACATTGCCACTAAAGGGTCACTACGTGAGCTTCTTCCTGCAAGCATTGCGGCCATTTCAACTACTCTCTTGGTCGGTTTTGTTGGAGGAATTGAAGCAATGGGCGGTTACTTGACCGGTGCCATATTTTCCAGTCTACTTCTGGCTTTACTTATGGGTAATGCTGGAGGTTTGTGGGATAACGCCAAGAAATTGATCGAATCAGGTGCCTATGGCGGAAAAGGATCGGAAGCGCACAAAGCAGCAGTAGAAGGTGATATGGTTGGCGATCCGTTCAAGGACACTGCAGGGCCCTCTCTGAACACGTTGATTACTGTGATGTCGCTGGTAGCCTCATTGTTTGCCGTGCTGATGACGAAATATAATCTGCTGACTCTTCTGGGAATACATTGACCTTTCAATCACAGATTGGCACGATTCTTTTCCATTTTTTGTATCTTCACTCAACTAGTTCTGGGGGGCTTTGCATTTCTGGGTTTCTTGTTCAGGAAGTCATCCGACAATGATTCGACGCAATAGGTTTATATTATCGGCGGCCAATTTCGCTCTAGATTTAGCTTAGCGGTCATCGGTGTTCATAGACCTGTCGAACAGACTCGTTTTTATGTAGACTCATGGCTCATTGCGAAGCAAAGACTGGAATGGTTACAAATGAGAATTACATTCAGTGGCGGTGCTGGAGAAGTTGGAGGCTCCGCCATAATTGTTGAAACAGACTATGCCAAAGTTGCTCTTGATTATGGCATCAAGATTGAAGAAGGTCTTAGATATGATCTACCTCGGGACCTAGATGCTGTTGTGGTAAGTCACGCCCATCTAGACCATTCGGGCAATCTTCTAACCTTATCAGACAGTGGTGTGGCCACCATAGGATCCGAAGCTACACGCGATGTAGTATCGGAGCTTCTAATTGACCTAATCAAGATTCACAGAATGAAAGGCGACATACTTCCATACGATGAGACAAGTGTTGACAGAATAATCAACACTTGGGTTTCACAACACAAGGTTGGCCTACCTGGAATGGAAATTCGTCTCTTCCCGGCTGGCCACGTCCTTGGCGCACAAATGACACATTTGAAGGCCGATGGCAAGAATATTCTTTATACTGGGGATTTCTGCCTTCATGGAACTGAGATTCTTGAGGGTGCAGACACCACAATTCTTCCTAAGGAGCCTGATATCCTAGTTATGGAATCCACATACGGTGGAACTCTTCATCCAACACGAGCTGAGCTAGTCAAAGACTTCTTCGCGAGCATTATTGAGGCTGAGCATAAAGGCGGAAACGTGTTGATTCCTACATTTGCTTTCCACCGGATGCAGGAGACTGCCCGTCGTATCGACTCAGCAATGGAAGAGGGAATATTGCCAAGATATAACGTCTACAGTCTGTCAGGACTTGGACATAGAATAGACGAGTATTTCAATAGGCATCAGCGAAGCCTTTCAAAGATGGTTCAAGATGAAGAGATGGCATTTGACTACCGCTTCATCAAGCATTTGAGGAGAACGGATCAGATACACGAACCTGCAATAGTCATTTGTACAGCTGGATTCGGTCAAGCAGGTGCCAGCCACAAGCTTCTCTTTGACTGGATCGGAAATGAAGACAATACAATTCTCATCAGCTCAGGATATCTTCCAGAAAACAGCCCCCTGCTAACAGCAAAAGAAGAAACAGTCATAGAAAATGAAGGAAGAAAATTCCCTGTCAACGCAAAAGTCAAACAGATAGAGCTTTCAGGTCATGGTGACCAGTCTGAGCTAATCGAATTCGTGGAGCAAATTCGACCTAGAAAGACCTTCTTGGTTCACGGTTCTCCGGATCAGACCAGTGCTCTTTCTCAGAAAATACAGTCACTGACAGAAGTAATAGCTCCTACAAACGGAGAGAGTTTTGAAGTATAGGCCAACGCGCGCATGGTTATGTCTCGGGAAATGCTTATATGGTTAAGAGCGCCTGCAACGAAGGCAGAATGACACAAGAAGACTCGTCGAAAGCCAGAATCCAAAGTGATGCAATGGAACGTACCTATTCATCAGATCCCAGAAATCTAGCAAAAGAACTGCTCAAGATGTTTCCGGACACTTTTGGAGAGGACTTCGGAGATAACAAATCTTCTGTCGGGAAGTTTTTGGTGACTGACTCAAAGATGTTGCGTAATGAAGTAGCGGGTCAAATTACTCGGTTGAAAGGAAGAGAGGCTTCGGGTCAATT
>JBGOZA010000199.1:0-2834 GCA_041480025.1 Bathyarchaeia archaeon
CGCTATCAGAGTCTTTCCAGTTCCAGGTGGACCATGAAGGAGGATTCCCTTGGGAGGCTCCACTCCTAGCTTCTCGAAAAGCTGAGGAAAACGGAGCGGCAGCTCAATCATCTCTCGGACTCTCTCTATCTGGCCGCCCAGTCCACCGATATCCTCGTAGGTTATTCGGGGAAGCTTCCTAACGACCTCCGCGGTTTCTCGCTGATCTCCACGGTAGTCGCTGGAGCTATCACAACGGCTTCGGCGCGTGGACGAAAATCTACTACAACAAACTCGACTACTGTTCCGAGTACGCTGAATCTGATTCTGTCGCCTTCCATGACCGGAAAAGCTTCCAGAACTCTTACAATGTATTCTTCCAGCCCTTCCAGTTGGAGCTGTTCAACGGGAGCCAGCGTAACATGAGCTGCCTCCTTACCTTCAATCTTTGATATCTCCACCTTCTCATCTATTCCTACTCCTGCATTATCACGAATTGATCCGTCAATTCTGATCACAGAAGCCTCTCTATCCTCTTCATATCCGGGCATTGCCTTTGCGACCGTGCGGCGTTTCCCCTTTATTGAAATGAGATCCCCAGAACTAAGTCCGAGTTTCTCCATGTTCCTTGTGTCTAGTCTCGCGATTCCACGTCCTGCATCCCTCTTTAACGCATCTTTGACTCTAAAAGAGATGGAATTTTTCCCCGATGATGACATTCTATCACACCTCGAAACAGTGGTGCCCTATCGAAATGCCTTTTGATAAGGATTGCTTGCCAATTCAATCATCCTGATTTGTGCGTTTCAAATCGAATTTCCCAATTCAAGAATAACCTTTAATCTGGCAGCAAATAGCTAGCAGATATCCAGAAAAAAGAAAGGATGGTTTTTTCAGAGGAGACTTGGCTTACGGTCGATATGCAAGAAATTCTCGGTCTACCAGTTGAAGATTCACTCAACTCATTGAAGACTTCTACATCTGGGCTTTCCTCACATGAAGCAAAAAGCCGTTTGGAAACCTATGGATATAACGAGCTAGCCAAGAGAAAGAAACGAATTATCATCATCGAATTTCTGTCTCATTTCAAGAGTCCACTAACGATCCTTCTAATGTTCGCAGGATTTGTTTCAGCTCTTGTGGGAGAGATTAGGAATTCTGCAATCATATTTCCAATAGTGATTCTCAGTGTGACCCTGGACTTCTATCAGGAGTTTAAGGCTGAGAAAGCCGCAGAAATGCTGAAACAGAAGGTTACAACCTCAGCCACCGTGATCAGAGATGGAAAAGAACGTGAGGTAAGAATTGCCGATATAGTCCCAGGCGACATAGTACGTTTGTCGGCTGGTGACATAGTGCCAGCTGACGCACGTGTCATAAGCGCCAAGGACCTTTTCTTGGATCAGTCTGCACTTACAGGTGAATCCTTTCCTGTGGAGAAGACCTCTTCTCCGTTGAATGTCAAGGAGGCCCCAGCAACTGAATGGGATAATTGCGTTTTCTTGGGAAGCTCGGTTGTGAGTGGCATAGCTCATGCTGTCGTAGTTGCCACTGGAAATCTGACGGAATATGGCAAGATTGCGCAGAAGCTGGTTGCGAAAGAACCCGAGACAGAGTTCGATAGAGGTCTAAGAAAGTTTGGATTTCTAATAATGCAGGTAACGTTCCTTCTGGTGGCGTTCGTTTTCATCATAAACGCCCTCTACAAGCGCGATGTTTTGGAGTCATTCCTTTTCGCCATAGCCTTGGCGATAGGTCTGACACCCGAGCTACTTCCAATGATCCTCTCAGTGAATCTCTCCAAGGGAGCTCTTCAAATGTCGAAGAAAGGGGTGATAGTCAAGCGCTTGGCAGCTATTCAGAATTTTGGGGGAATGGATATTCTTTGCACTGACAAGACTGGTACACTCACAGAAAACCGGATAACCCTAGTGCAACACATTGACCTCAATGGCAAGGATGATGAAAGAGTACTTCTCTACTCCTACATTAATAGCCGCTATGAAACCGGATTGAAAAGCCCGCTCGATGCCGCAATACTTGCCCATGAGAACATCGACATAAAGGGATATGAAAAGATCGATGAGATCCCATTCGATTTCATGAGAAAACGAGTATCGGTCGTAGTCCAACATCAAGGCCAAAGATACTTTATCACAAAGGGAGCCCCCGAAGAAGTTGTCAGCGTATGCAACTTCTACGAACTCGACGACAAAATATCCGATCTAACACTTGAGGCAAGAGAAAGAATAGAGAAGAAGTATCGAGACCTCAGCAACGAAGGTTTCAGATGCCTGGCAGTATCATACAAGAGAGCCAAAGAGGACAAACAAGTCTACCACATCAATGATGAATCTGATATGGTGTTTCTGGGGTTCGTTGCCTTCATTGATCCGCCCAAGCAAACTGCGAAGAAGTCTATTCGACTGCTGAAAAGAACTGGTGTCGATCTAAAAATTGTAACTGGTGACAACGAACTAGTTACCAAGAATGTCTGCGAAAGACTTGGAATCGAAGTGAAAGACATTGTTCTGGGATCACAAATCCCTCATCTCCAAGATAGTGCTCTTGCTAGGGTTGCCGAGCGAGCAAACGTCTTCGCAAGAGTGACGCCAGTTCAAAAAGATAGAATCATTCACGCTCTGAAACACAGTGGGCATGTTGTAGGTTTTCTCGGTGACGGAATAAATGATGCCCCTTCAATGAAGACTGCTGACATAGGAATATCAGTGGATAATGCAGTTGACGTGGCCAAGGAATCAGCGGACATCATACTGTTACATAAAAGCCTCACCGTTCTCCGTGAAGGAGTGCTAGAAGGCAGGAAGACTTTCGGAAACACGATGAAATACATC
>JBGOZA010000200.1:0-2791 GCA_041480025.1 Bathyarchaeia archaeon
AGGAAAGTCTTTCGTCTTTGTGGCCTTAGTTCTTCAGAGAAAAGCTTGAAGATTTGTTCGAAGTAAACGTCACCGAATTTTCCTTCCAGACCTGTAAGCGCGCGCGCTGCGATAATTTCCAACAATTGACCAACGACTCTTCTCCGCCACTATCTTATTGTAATGTAATGTCTCTTCTTCATTGAGTCCTATCTTTGCAGCAGTAGTTTGCCAAGCCAGATACTCTGGACTCGGAATAAATTCCTTCTCTCTCATATTGCTATATAGTATCCCAAGGATTCCGGCGGCGAGCGGTACAAAACTACAGATTAGAAAAACAATAATGTAGTCAGGAAGATTGAACGACATTAGCTCAGGCTCAGATATAGCGCATCTTCAAGCTATACTTATTGAAGAGTGATTCACAAAAGTCGCTCGCTAGTGCTTAACCAAAGAAAAAGGGTTAATGACTATCTATTATTCTGGCAGTACTTGCTCTCTTCTTTTCTTGATTGCCAAGTAGAATACTGGTGAGAATCCCGCGAGCAGTAGGGCCTGGAGTAGAAAAGGTTCAGAAACGACCATTTCATTTGAATGTGTATAAGATGGATAAGTGTCCTTACGGTTTTTGCCTGATGGTGAAACAACATCGACTTCTACAATAGCGCGCGCTAGAAATTGACGCGCGCCCTAATCTTCTGGGGAAAGATAACAATCAATCGCAATACTTTCCCTAGTCATTCCATGCTATATACCCCCTTACCAGTGGAAAAACGCGCGAGTTAATTTGAGACATTTGAGTTTCTTCGTGAGACTAATGAGAAGTTTGAAAGGTTTGAGAAAACATATGAGAGATTTGAGAAACCTTGCCACGACGAATTCCGGACGAGCAGAGGAAAAGAGTGATCGACCTCCATAGGAAGGGGGTAAACACAGAACAAATAGCGTTGAAGCTCAGAATCAGTGAAGGCTCAGTCTCCAACATCATACACCAGGAAAGAGTTGTGGTCCCTGACTATGATGAATTGAGGGAGCTGGGCCTCAGCCTCAGGGACATGGGCATTACCCTTGATGAAGCCAAGGACGGGGCTGACCTCCGTAAGCGCATCAATGACCTGGGAATCTCGTTCGAAATGATTTCAGATGCAGTGGACTTTTATGAAAGGCAAAGCCAACGGCCTGATGCGCTGATAGCCTTGGGCAAACGCCTAAACAACCTGGCTAGACAGTACGGGATGACGGCGGAGGAAATCATAGCTACAACGGAAACGCTCGGGAAACAACTAGAACCGCTGAATAGAAATATCGTAGATTCACGGGACGAGATTCGAGAACTGCATGTACAAATAACGGATCTGAAGAGTCTAAAGGCCTTACAGGATAAACTCAAACATGATAATCTCACAATTGAAGGAATGGATGGTTTCATCGCACAGAACAGAAGACTACTGGAGCTAGGTTTCATACCAGACATCGCGCTCCTCTTCGCAACTGAACTCGTCAAGTATGGCCTCGGTCCGAAGGCGGCCGCGAAAATTCTCGCAAGCAACATATCTGATGCAAAGAGCCTGCAACAGACAATAAACGATCAGAGAAAGGGATTGCGGGAACTTGGGGACGAGATCTTCTCAAGAACAGGTAGAATTGACGGCCTTAAGGATGAAATTAACCGCCTTCTGAAACAAAAGGCGACTAAAGAGAAAGAAATCCGTGACGCGAAATCTGAATTTGATATCGAGAGCGAGACAATGAAAAACCAGCTTGAGAATCTCAACAAGAAGATAAAAGAAGCAGAAGGCAATCTGAACAAAACCATCGCTGAGACAGATGAAATGAAAAGCGTCCAAAACACGATCACTTCAAATCTTGAGAAGATCAAACGAACAATTGAAGAAAACGAGTACCTCAGAATAGCGATAACACTAATGTCAGAATCTGATATCGTGTTGGAGTGGAAGGCTGTGGAAAAAGCGTCTCTCCCATTCCTGAATGGGTTTATTAAACAACTGCAGATGAACAAGCAAGAGCTCTATTATAGCACACTTGTGAGTAGTGCGATGACAATCAGGAAGATTCTCGCAGAGGGAGCCAGGATTGATTTCTGATCAGTCTCTTCAGAGTGCGCGCGAACTCTTACGAGCTACTGAGACGCAGCTGAGAACAATTGAGAAGCTTGGCGGCATAATAGACGAAAAAGTCAGAACCGCCATCAGAGAAGTCGTAGTCAACGAGATAGATGCGGTCGTCAAAAAGCTCAGAGAGACGCATCCAAACGTGGACCTTGACAGACCTGTCCACAATACACGCGCCCTCTATCCAACTGAGCTATGGATAGAAGGAGAAGATAATCGCGCACCCTTCCCAACCTACCACTTTCGTATTCATGAAACTGGAGCCGAATTCCTCAAGAAACTAGCAGTAGAAGGAGGAATAGGCAGCTCCATCTTCGTCAATCTCCCTGCTGAAGACTTCATGAAAATGATATCTGAACTAAAAACAACGATCACAAAAGGAGAAATGGACCAGCAAATCCATTCCCACGCCGACTTCCTAATCTATATAAGCATGAGACAGGTTGAAGAGAGACTTATTCCAGTATGGAGAAGACAGCTGGAGCCTGAATACAAGCAACAGCAAAAACGAGAAATGATAAAGAAGAACCTTTCTAATGCCTTGTCCAGATATTTTGCCTCATCAGCTGCTCGCGCGCGCTAAGCAACTCATGATCTACATGCCCCGAAGCCTCGCAACCGACTCCGCGTTTCCCTTCAAGCCCAAAGAAATGGTCAGAATCAGCATATCCGGAAAAATG
>JBGOZA010000201.1:0-2784 GCA_041480025.1 Bathyarchaeia archaeon
CTGCGTTGTCATTTGTTTCATTGATGCCACCACTATCCCAAGCGACTATAGAATAACTGACCTTTGTGGAGGCTGGTTGTCCTGGAATAGAATACTCGTAGAGACCTGAAGTTGAGTTAAATGTCATCGGATACTCGGACATTGCTTCACTAAGGTTCGTGAAGTATCTTATGCTTACGCTTAGAACAGTGTTGATGAAATCAGTTACATTTACCGAAACGATCACTGTTTGATTTAGTTGGACGTCGCCTTCTGGAGTTCTAGACGGTGTGCCTATTACAAGACCTTGCTCTTTCAAGTTGTACACATATGTTTTCGTGATATTGTAAAGATAAAATGGGTTTTTGTCGGTGGCATTAGGGTTGATGTGAGGCTCGATCGCTGTTCTTTCTTCAAGTTCATTCCAAGAACAGATTGTAATGATATCCACTTGATCGTATCTAGAGCAATTCAAAGTTTCTTTCCAATCATTGATGTAAGAGTTGTTGGAGTAATCCACATCAATGGTGTGATTTGGGTATCTCACATGTGAATCGTCAAAACTGGGACAAACAGGGAAGACCCGATTGTATGGCAGGATGCCCAGTTGCCACTGTTCAGGTATTTTGTCATGATAAACCCAATCGACATACGGCTTCTGTCCACTGATCTTGACAGTAAAACGACTATCCCTATAGAATGCAGTTGCGTTTGTGAAATTGTCTTCATTGAAGAACAGAAGAAGTGGCTTGCTCTCCAGCTCATAGTAGACTGAATCGAATGGGTGGACATACTTTTCGTAGATGTAATTGTAAGTGCCGTTGAAATCAATCGAGTTGGTGCCATTGAACGGTTCAATCATTATACACATTTTGATTTTTGTTTGGTTCTCAATTGCAGTCTCAAAAACTATCTGGGTGGAATTGTCTGTGAAAGAGTTAACTCCCCACCAGGAAATGATGATGAAGTCAACCTTCAGGTCTTCCAACCATCTGAAATGCTGCTTGATAACATCGGAATCATTGCTGTTGTAGCGCGTCAAGTTTGGTTCATCAAGTATTCTAGGAGAACTCCAATTCTTTCGATCATGTTCTTGTTCTGGTGACGTAGGGTCCCACCATGCGTAGTAATAAACTCCAACTGAAACTGAAGAAGATCCTTTGACAGACCCACATTGTATGCGCAATGAATAAGTTACGAAAACTAGTGCCAATAGAACAAAAGCCAGTTTTTTGGTCATGTTCACCATTTGTCTCATTCACGGGTTTTGTGTTTATGATTTGTGGAAGAATCTTCGTTTCAATTCTCCTAGTCCACTATCTTTTGAAAAATTCTTATGATTAAGTTCTATATAAGAAAAAACTAAAAGATAATGCGTTCAGATTGATCTTGCCTGGCTTGCTGTGATTCTACATGTTTGGCTTGAAGGATTTGAAACCTGTAATAATTGTGACAGAAGACTCAGTGGAATGCCCTGTCAAAAACTGTGCCAAAATAGTTGCGAGACAGAGGAAGTCTTTCAAAACATCTGATGAGTTCATGTGTCCAGATCACAGAATCTACATTTCTCCATCAACTTTCGAGTACAGAGACATGTTTGATAATCTCTTGTGGAATGAACAAGCTGATCGCGATTTGCTGAACAGAATAATCGGAACAAAGCAAGAAAGCAGATTAGCTCGAGACAACAGTGAAGATGCCCTCACATGGAACGTCTTCAGATTCTTAGAGAAAAGTTCCCTTTTGTCCGGATTTCTGGGAACTCTGGTCAAGCATCCTATAAGAAACTGTGAAGTCTTCTATTGGTCTTACTCTCAATCACAGAACTATGTTTGGCCAAGCTTCAAAAAAGCTAGAGAGGAATTCGAAACTGTCCCCGAGAAGGGCTCTGAACCAGACCTCATTATCAAGAGCGATGAAGATTTGTTTTTCATTGAAGCCAAACTCGCTGCAACCAACAACACTGTTCCTCGATCTGATGATTCAGAAGTTCGAAGGAAATACGAGCATGGCGGCAACAATTGGCATCAGAAAGTGGTCAGATCAGATTTCAGAACAGTTGCAGTAACAAACAAGAAATATGAACTGCTCAGATTGTGGCTTCTTGGCTCTTGGGTTGCTCAAAGATTAGGTCTCAACTTCTATCTCTTCAATCTTGTGCCATCTAAGAGAGAGGTTGGTATCAAAGGAATATTCAGAAAGAACATCAAAGAAAGCTCAAACAGAACTTTCTTTCGAATCACTTGGGAAAGCATCTATCGATTCATTCTTGATAGTAAGGTCAATGTACAAGATCGTAAGACTGTGCTCAGATACTTCGAGAACAAGTCCATAGGCTACAAGGACGGCGTGCTGCAAAAAGCCTTTTCAATTTCACAATGATGTGCACTTCGTGCAAATGACGAGCCAACCTCTTTCTAACCTCTTAGTTCTCTGTCCGCGAAAATTTAATTCCCCCCTCTCACTATTTGACTGTGGTGATTGTATTGAGCATGGGAAGCGCTAAGAACAAACCGATGACTAAGAAAGAAAGAGAAGAGAAAAGAAAAAAACGCAAGGAAAAACGCTTGAAGAAGTAGTCCCAGTCGTTGTGCGCCATCCATTCTTGGAGAGCTAGCGCGCGTTCGAACTCTTCATCAAAATATTGTAATTTTAGCGCGTGCGTGCAATTTTTATAGCAGCAAGAACAGAGTGTAACGTGCTAGGGAGGATGAATTGTGCCCAAAGGCAAGAATAAGAAAGCTATGGATCATAAACACCACATGAAATTGCAGAGAGACAAGGAACTGAAAAGGAAAGAGAGAC
>JBGOZA010000202.1:0-2772 GCA_041480025.1 Bathyarchaeia archaeon
AAAGGCTAAGTTCAGATGCGATATGAGAGTAGGCTCGCGCTATCTGGCCTAGTGGCGCGCACGCTAACCAATCACTCCATGTGCGATGAATGTAAATCTATAAAGGGTTTTTCAGATTCGCAACGTCTTTAAATGCCCCAAACAACTTTCTGATGTAAAATAGGTGTCAATGGGGATTATTGATTGCGAATAATGGTGGTTGGCGCCGGAGAGACCGGAATGCCTTTGATCAAGCATCTTTCTGAGAGGGGACATATCCTTACTGTTGTCGACAAGAATGAGGAGATATGTGGAGAAGTGGCGGATTGTGCGGATGCAGCCATTTTCCAGGGTAGTGGAACCGATTCGGAGCTGTGGAACAGCTTTGGAGCCGAGAAGATGGACGCTCTGTTGGCGCTAACAAATGATGATGAAGTCAACGCAAAGCTCTGTAGGACCGCGAAACAACAGTACGGAATACCCACTGTTATTGTAAGGGTACATGAACCCGAGAACGTTCCAAGAATGAAAGATGCGGGGGCAGATGTTACTATCTGTCCTGCTCAGGAAACAACTCGTTTGTTCCTCAACGCGCTCGAGAACGGAACGAAGGACACCATATATGAATTGGATGAAGCAAATTTCAAAGCTATAGCAGCTACAGTTCCAGTCAACGGGGGCATAATTGGTAAGACGATAGAAAAGTTGGGTCTTCCAGAGAATTGCAGAATATCATGCGTGATTCGCAATCAAGCAACCATATTCCAAGATGACTCTTTGACCCTGAAAGGTGGAGACAGAGTTCTAATCTTGGGTCAAGTGGAAGCCGTCGACAAGATTGCTGATAAGATCATGTACGAGGAGATCAGCTAAGGAGCAGATCTGGCTGTCAGACAACTACGGGCTAGGGCTGTCCGAAGCAGCTTCTCAGATAAGTTTTCAGTTTCCAATTGACTTCTTGGTCCGTGTAGTCATTTTTGATCTTGTCCTTGTTGCAACGTATGGAGTATCCAGGATTCTTGGAATCCTAATTATGAAATCAGTTGGAAGGATAAGTCAGAATGCGGCAAGAACTGCTAAGAGAACTGTCAGCTTACTAGTTTGGATAATTGGTTTTCTGACAGCCCTAGACCAACTTGGGCTTGAAACGAACATCCTTCTCCTAATAGTGGCTCTGTCAGGATTTGTGGTGGTCATTTCTCTACGAGATATTCTTCCCAATGTTGTTTCAAGGGAGACAATCGCGCTTTATGAAATGTTCAAGGTGGGCGACTGGATTGAGTCAAGCAATAATTTTGGGAGAGTGGTTGATATCAACTCAGTGAATACAACGCTCATGACACTTGACAATGAGACGCTACACATACCCAACTCAGAACTGACTTCTCGTCCCCTAGTCAACAGGACGACGCCCGGAGGAATCCGGCTCCGAGTGCCTGTGACAGTGGAACCCAATCAAAGTCTCCAGGAAGCCGAGAATGCACTCCTCGAGATTGGAGAAGAACTTGGTGATGAACTTGTTAAGGACTACAAGCCAGAAACACGCATAACTAAGGTCAATGGAGGCTTGTCCGAGGTCGCTCTTCTGCTAAGGATTGTCAATCCAGCAAGAAGTGAATTGATATCCTCAGAAGTTTATAGAGAATACGTTAAGAGATTTTCAAAGAGAGGACTAGACTCGCCCGGAGCACCGGTTAGCGTGCGTACGCGCATAGCTGACCACTTGAGCCAAACGTAAACTAGCGCGCTCTCTAGAAACGTAGAAAAGAAGGCGCATCCACTAGGAGTCTGATGGTATCATGCCTGTATGTCCCAGATGTGGTGCATTTGTTTCTTCAGACGCCACTTTCTGTCCTGTATGCGGTTATTCTCTGAAAGTGGAACCGCAGAGAAGCCCTTCGTTTCCCGAATCAGGAGCAAGCCCGTGGAAGACATCCACAAGTCCTCTGCAGAGTAATGAGAGATTAGAAAAGGTTCTCGGAAGAACGAGATTGCTGGTTTACGTGGTTTTGGGTTTGTCCTTGATTGTTCTTCTTGAATCATTGTACTGGGCCGGATTCTTTGGTTAGGGTGGAGATGAAAATGGAAGACAACTCGGAGAACGTGATAAGAAAGGTGGAGACTCTGAACAGATTCCTCACCTATGCAGTAGTCTTCCTAGTCATCATTGTTATCCTAAATATACCATAATCATGCGGTTGCAGTGATTTAGCTGAAGCAAGCTCTCATTTCATACAGATATGTGATAGACAAGCTTTAAGCCAGGAATACCGTTAGTTGCCATTGGGTTAGTTTAAGATGGCTCAATCAGTAAGAATGAATGAAATGGAAGAGTACATCAAGAAGATGGGCGAGCTTCTCAATGTTGTCTACAGGAAGGCATCTGATGCCGAAACCAAAGTCCGTTCTTTGGAGACGAGTCTATCGAAGCTTAGTGCTGAGGTTGATTCCATAAAAGCTGAAAGAATACGATCCGGAGAAAACGTAGTTTCAAAGGAAGACTACGATGATTTCATGAACAGACTTACCAGTAGCCTGAAGAAGGTAGTTCAAGAAGCCTCCCAGACCGAAGAACCACAACAATAGTGGCTATTCAGGATTCGACTAACAACGTTCAATGCGTTTATCCGGTTTGTGAATCTCCGGTACAGTTAGTAAGAATCCTACTCATCTTCCCCTTCTGGGATCATGGGTTCATTCTACTGAGTGCATAAAAACGCACACTATTTCAAACGCAATTTCGCGATTTCCATGAACTGTTCTGCTTGCAAGCGTCCTTTCTATTTCTATGAC
>JBGOZA010000203.1:0-2728 GCA_041480025.1 Bathyarchaeia archaeon
GCGTTCCTGAAGATCTGGACGCCTCCGCCTTCTTTTGGCATGTTTCCTTCTATCTTGAGCCTGGTCCAGCTGGGATGATTGTAGGGGCTCAAATAGGCGGTGGCATGAGGCATCTTTCCAAAGATTCTTCCTGTTGAATCACATATCCCGGCGATTGAGTCTACTGAGCCGTTTGGATTCTCAGGGTATCTCATAGTTGGTGAACCGTCTTCATCAGCGTATTGCAGAACTATCTGATTTGCGTCTTCAAGCCTCTTCAGGTCGCGTTCATCGCCTACGATAAACTTTCCCTCACCATGTCTAACTGGCAGAAATAGGTCTTGGATCCCATTTGTGAACACGCAATTGGATTTGGGGTTAACCTTGAGCCGAACCCATCTGTCTTCGAAGACACCAGAATCATTGTATGACAAGGTCACTCGCTGAGTCCTGTAATCGCCGTCGAATCCTGGCAATATGCCTGCCTTCACTAGGACTTGGAATCCGTTACATTCAGCGAATATCAGTTTCTCATCCTTGATGAACTTCAGAATATCTTCGCCAAGCTTATACTTGTAGATGTTCGCCAACACCTTTCCGGCCGCGATATGGTCTCCAAACGAGAAGCCTCCAATCAAGGCGAGAACATGGTAGTCTTCGAGGATTCTGGGATTTTCAATCAGATCCTTCAGGAATACTCGTGTGACTTTTGCTCCTACCATCTCGAAAGCATGACTGGTCTCATCTTCGCAGTTCAGACCGTACCCGATTGGAATTATGACTTTGGGAATGATCTAGACCACATCCGATTAGGCTCTAATCAAGGGCACTCTAAATTCCTTGTCGCTAAATGATTTGTAGACTATGATTTATGTTCAATCATTCAATGACGGCCTCTGGGATCTTCCTGAGTAGCTCATACTCGTAGAGTGGCCTTCTTTCTGATATAGAGTGAGCACGTATTTCTTCCTCACGCTGATACTTATCACAAGATTCAGAATATGGCGATTTGAAAGAATCAACTTGTTGCCAATGAAACGCAGTTGTGTAGACTACTCAGGAAAGTTGAGCATGAGTTCTTGGTCATTCTTGGCACATAGAAGGCTGCCTTCGCTGAGTTTGTCGCTATACCTGTGACTCCCATCTCTTCTAGTGGTGCAACAACCATACAGGTGTGTCTGAAGACATCTCCTCCGGAAGCCCTTATTTTTTTGATGTATCCGCATTTGTCTGCTTCCTCATACACTGTTGGACTTGTGAAAACCCATAGGCGAGTCTTATTGTTTACGTGTTTTCCAGCAATGGATTCAACTACTTCTCTAATCTCATTAATGGAGCAATGTGGGCATCCCAGTGCGACAAGATTGCACTTCTTACTCGACGAGAGTTCATCATAGACTCTTCGTTTGTTCTGTTCATCAAAGATCAGAGTCTCTGCGGGTTTCCCGTTCTTGAACAGGTCGCGGAGTCTTGTTGCTTCAGGTGTAGTATCCTTAACGTGGTAAAGTGCTACTGCTCCTGAGGCGGCTGATGCTGCACCCATAAGTTTCAGTTTGTCATGGGTCACATTCATTTTGGGGTAGACCGGCACTTCGTCCATGGAAACATTCTTTCCTACGAAGTATCCAAGTGCTCCGTAGTCTGCTTCGGAGGTCAATTCACACTCCACTTTGACTTCAACGTCTCCGAGACGATTCTCGTCGAGAAGATATCCTGTTAAGGGTACTTTTCCAACAAGAGCTGCCGCGAGTGCATCGAGTCCTCCTTGTCGATTTGAGCGAGCTCCTAGAACCGAATTAGAATATGCCACAGCGCTTGATTCAGAGAAACCTATTATCTCTCCATAGTCAGGCTTGTTCCCACAAAGGTACGGAGTACATGTGCATGTTGACTTTATTCCGATTTTTTCATATGCTTGACATATTCTCTTCTGTTTTTCCGCAAAAGCTTCAGAGATGCCCATGTCACGCCATCTTTCTAGATCCATTCCTGCAGGATTCTGCATAGCCTGGGTTCTGGCAGTTGCGCCTGATGAGGCAAAGCTCTCAACCAGTTCGAGAGTAGCGTCACCAGCAGTCTTGTATGAGACTCCCGCCACCTGCGACCTGTTGATTGGTACTAGTCGTGATGCCTCTTCAATCTCTCCTAGTGTAACGAGGAGCTTCATTGCTTTCGCAGCTACTTCGCCGCATCCGCCATCTAGAATCTTCTCCTCGTCCTTGGTTAGTTTCAAGCTTTTGCTCACTTTGGTCTATGTCGATTGAGGCTTCTTGAAATACTTTGACTTTTCAAGCTTCTCAAGGATGGCGCGGCTTCCCTGTATATTAGCACGAAGAATATCTCCATTCTTGATCTCATCGAATACTGCTTCATCAATAGAGGAGACCATGGGTATGCCTCCGAAGATGGCGCCGGAGATTGTTATTGATTCGATTTTGCATGTTCCTATGAGTTTGGGGGCTAAGCCATTTCTCGCAAGTCCGTAGAGAACATTTGAACCCACTGTGCTTCCTCTCCCTTCGGGAAAGATCAGAATCTTGTCAGTCAGATTAAGTCCTTTGATATCGAGGTCTGCTCCAACAAGTTCCCCTGTCTTTGCGTCAACGTCTCCTAGGAACGATATTTTAGACCGGGTTATCAGGACTTCTCCTGTGATGTCGTTGGGCCAGGGTTGAACTATCTTCGCCTTGAATATCAAGGATTTGACTCTCAGCAGATTTCAATGATTTGACGATACTTAAGCTATAGA
>JBGOZA010000204.1:0-2714 GCA_041480025.1 Bathyarchaeia archaeon
ATGACTAAAGTAGTCTGCTCTGATTGTGGGAAGGAATGTGAAGTTCCATTCAAGCCTACAGAGGGACGACCAGTATATTGTCGTGAATGCTATCCAAAGCACGCTCGCGCACGATTCTAGTCAGATAATTTCTGTTAGATAGTTTGCCAATTCTCTCTTTTTTTATTTCTTGATTTTGCTTAGTTTCCTAAGAGATAGGAGAGGTCATTGTCGTTGCCCAGACTGTTAGCGCGCGCTTGTCTATAGCGTGGGCTTGTACTTGTTAGAACTCGAATCTCTCAACTATTCTTGTCTCTTTCTCTCCAGCAATATCAGCAACGACATAAAAATAGTCTTGTAACCCTGAGCTCTCAATTCTGGGCCTAAGTAGCTCATCAATCTGAAAGATGCCGGCAGAGTTGGAAAGCCTGATTCTAATCGTCACAGGCTTCTTGTCACCCTTTTCAACACTAACCTTCTCAATAGAAATAGCGGAAACGCTATGAATCCCAACTTTCCCAGCTTGAAACGGAATTCTGGCCCTTCCCTTCTCCATGTCGAGAGCATCAGCAATACGGATAATGCCTGCCTCAATGGTTAATGGCTTAACTGGCTCTTCATGGCAGACTATAGCATGGAGTACTTCTGAGCTCACAATAGTGCGTTCCTCTTCAGAATAAATTATTTGAAGATATTTTTCAAGGAGATCTTTGGCCAGTAGAGCTCCATAGATTTCATGTTTGTCCCTGATTACGACCATGCCTAGATCATGGAAGATTGAGCCTAGAACAACCACAACTTCAGCATCCTCATTCTTCATATCATAATTCTTTACAATGCTTGGGACAATCTTCTTTTCAACAAGAATCCTCAGAAGTTTAAGTGCCAAGTTTGCTACGATCTTAGCGTGGGTTGGGCCATGATCTGAGTACCCCATACGATCAATTGCCATCACATTAGCACATTTCCACAATGTATTTAGTTTCTCATCTTTGATGACCTCGTCAATGATACGTTTCAGTTTTTGATTGTTGTGAAAAGGTATGTTGAAAGTGTATGACATTGAATTTCGTCCCTTATGCTATCTTCTTATTTGAGGGAATCCATCATGCGTATGTTCATAGTCTCTGTAATCTTGGAATGCTAATAAGCGCGCGGTCTGTGTGGGCGCGTTTTGTGTGATACGCGTGGTGGCATGAAAGAGAAAGAATAAGAATAGAAGAGTCTGTGGTTTGGGGTTTAGCGCGCGCTATACTTGGAAATCTTGTCTATTCAAGTTGACAAGTTTCCCAGCGGGGTTCTCAAACCACTCAAAACTGTTTCGCAAAAACCGTTAAAGCCTTGTTTGCCTCCTCTACGGAAACATGTAGAGCGGGTACAGACATTGCAAGAACCATTACAAGCAGTCAGAAGAGGTCATATCACTTTGTTATCTGAAAGCAGGCTCCTAAACAACAAGTCGATAAGGGAAGTACCCCTGCAAGCAACGAAGAAAGCTAAGAAGTATCTTCACACTTGGAGGCGTTCGAGGCCTGAGATGGTGAGAGATATGCTGAGATGTCTTCCGGAGAAGATAACTCGAATAGCGTACGGAGCTAACCTTTCCTGGCGCAGCGTTATTAGGCTTCTCAGGTTCTGCGAAGATAAGGCCCTAGTGATGTGTGAGAACGGATTGTGGTATCTCACAGAACGAGGCCAACATTACTTGGAGGCATACCAGGTGATCGAGACCGTAGTCAGCTGAGCATCAAGCGCGCGCCAAAGATTTTCTTAGAAACATGCGATGATCCGAACATTGTATTAGAAATTCGTATGAAACGCGCACTAGAGCAAGTGTCTGTATTCAAGGCAGATAGCGCTCTAGTCTTTTTCCATAGGCGCTTAGGTTTCTTGGGAGGCGTAGCGCGCTATGGCTGCAGACTGGCATATGATTAGAGAACATGGTGGACCTAATGCTATGAATTGGCGCGCTCCAACAGCCTAGACAAAGACCCGAAACATATGCCTGCAGAGTATCTACAGAACCCCAAGATCATGGCCTTATTCAATTGGGGCTCTTTTCTCAGCGTGCTATATGTATTTTAGTGCTATAGCTAGAAGTCAGCACACGTCAGGCATGAAGCGCACTATAGATTTCTATGAGACTTATTGCCGGTGTAGCTCCTCTTGGTCAACAACAGCATTAGTGCTAGGACAGCCAAAACTAGAACGTTGGCGGCTATTGTCGAGAACTCGGAAACAATGGGTGTTCCGGTTATTTCGACTATGTGATTGTTGTTAGTATAAGTGAAGTAGAGGGAAGTGTGGGTGGAATTCGATTTCTCTATGGGGATTATGGGGGAGCCATCCAGCAAGACTCTGAAGGGTCCTTCCAGCAGTTGTGTTAAGAAGGTGACGTTGCAGAAGGCAGCTTCGCCTAGTCTTCTGGACACACTAAAGTCGATCTTTCCTGATGTTTGGTTGAACATGAAGTTGGAAACCGTACAATTCGAATCTATCGAAACGGTGAAAGCGCGCCCATCACGTTCTATGGTGTAGTTGATTGTTGTAACTTCGCAGTATTCACACATCGCCCTAACTATAGGTAGACACTTGGGAAAATATGTAGTTTGAATGGTGCTTAAGGAAGGATTCGTGTTTGTCCCGTCATCGAGCTCCAAGAGCCAGGAGCTTGAGCCAAAGTAGTATGCGTCTGCAACAGCCATTCCTCCCCAGCCCACGTTCTGTATTGGATA
>JBGOZA010000205.1:0-2704 GCA_041480025.1 Bathyarchaeia archaeon
ACCCCACTCATCTCTAATCTGACAGTGTTCTTCACAGCGACCTTAACGCTCCTAATAGGTTCCTTGTTACTGATTTCGTGGAAAGAAAAATGGAGTGCAAGAATCATAAACTGGTTCATAAGAGCATTCGAGATCCTTAGCAGAGGAAGATGGAATCAAAAACTAGTCGGAATCAGAGAGAAAGCGTTGAACGCGGACAAAATCTTCCATGATTCCATGATAGAATTCAGGCATGATACCGCCAAACTGGTTGTCCCAACCCTCGCCCTCTTCTTGAACTGGTTCTCAAGCGTAACTGTCCCCTACCTAGTGTTCTTGTCACTCGGATTTGATGTGCCTTGGGCGGTTATTCTCATAACATCTTCCATAGTCGCAGCTGTGAAAGCAGTCCCATTTGGTATACCCTTTGAGGCAGGCCTTCCAGAAGTCACAATGGTCACACTTTACACTTTGATGGGCGTTCCAGCTGAAATAAGCGCTACTTCAACAATCTTAAGCAGAATCTTAACTCTCTGGCTGCGATTCGGCATCGGTTTTGCAGCACAGCAATATATCTCATTGAAAAGTGCCAGCTGGAATTCTCACCTCTAGTAGATCTATGGATAGCCAAAGGGGCGAGTTTCCAAGCGCGCGCTAAGGATTCTCTGGCTCAAGTAACCACCTTACTATATCTTCTGAAACTACCATGACCAGATCACATTACTTCTTCCAGCGCGCGATATGGATGCGTTCTACGCGTCACTTTGCTTCAGGATCCATTTGCATGATTCCGAAGATATTGCCTTCCGTGTCTCTGCAATAGGTCATGTAGCCTACGTTTGGAACTGCCATTTTGGGTGCTAAGATCTCTCCTCCAGAGGACTTGATCTTTTCAACAGTTTCCTCGAAGGAAGAAACGCTTATGGTGTTGATTGTTGTGGGGTGAAAGGAGTCTTTCTCAGCTATGGCACCATTGATTCCTAACTCTTCATCTTCACCTGCGAAAGCAAGCCAGTATTTCGTCCCTTCATATTTGTTGAATCTCCAACCGAAGGATTTCTCGTAGAAAGCTACGGCGCGTTCAGGATTTTCTGCTGGAATCTCAAAATGTATGACTTTAGGCACTTTTTTCCCTCAACAATATCTCAAACATTCTCTCCTTAGTGTTTTTTGGGTCTTTGTGAGTAGCGCACGCTACGCTTCATTGCGCGCGCTAACCAATGCCTTTTTGAGGCGGCGCCTCAACGTGAAGAAGTGAGGGTTTTTTGATGGCTTCAGAAACTAATCACGACGAGCACGAACATGAGCACGATCATGAACATGAACATGAGGCAGTGGATATTGCATCCATTGACATCTACCCACTTCTGGGAATATTCACCAATATTCTGAGTGAGCAGGCCTGGCAGTTCATGGGGTTAAGGGTTAGGCCTGCGACGCAGAAGATTGAGAAGGATATGGATAGGGCAAAGATAGCGATTGATTGTGTAGCCTTCATGATTGATAAGATTGAGCCTCAACTAAGTGATGCTGAGAAGCCTAAGATGCGGGGATTGCTGACGGATCTTCAGATAAATTTCATACGTCAACAAGGCAGCACCCAGTAGAGCGCTACTTCGTGAGCGCGCGCCGAGATAGCAAGCGTTACGTAAGAGCTGACGAGTTAATTGGGAGAAGTGAGACCAAGATTGAGAGAGAAGGGCTTTGAGGAAGAAGAATTCTTCCGCACGATGCTTGACATAAGTAACATAGCAGACAAAGGGGTAAGCACACCATGTTCTATGGGTTCGCTCAAGAAAATGCCGTTTTCTCTCGCAGATCTTCATTTCGTTCCAGCTCAGATTCTTAAGATTCCTCTCAATAGAGAGGACCCCGTGAACACTAAGGTTATCATCGGACCTGAAGCACAAAAGCCTCTGAAAGTTGCTTCACCCATCATGTTCAGTGGAATGAGCTATGGTGCTGTATCAAAGAAAGTGAGGATGATTCTGGCAAGAGTTGCAGCGAACCTGAATGTGGGATTGAACTCAGGGGAGGACATCGTCCTGCCAGAAGAGCTTGATATCGCATCAAAGCAACTCATAGTGCAATACTCAACGGGAAGGTTCAGTTCAACCGAGGAAATCGTGAAGAATGCCGCGGCTGTAGAGATTAGGTTCGGTCAAGGAGCTTATCCTGGATGGGAGAGTGTTCTACCTGCAGAAAAAATGTCAGAAGAGGTAGCGAAGCTGATGGGACTTAATGCGAATGAGGATGCACTTTCGCCTGCGCATCACCCTGACATTAGGAACAGGGATGAGCTTGAGGAGAAAATACGTTGGCTGAAGAAGCTGACTGATGGAATACCTATTGGGGCCAAAATAGGTTGTGGAGACGTGGAAAATGATGTTGAGATCTTAGCCAAAGCCGGTGCGGACTTTGTCTCGCTTGACGGGTTCGGAGGAGGAACAGGGGCAACAGAATCTTTTGTAAGAGAAAATGTTGGAATCCCCATTGTGTCAGCACTTCCAAGAGCTGCTTACCACCTCAGAAATATTGGATTAAGGAACAGAGTCAGTTTAGTAGCAGGAGGCGGACTCAGAACCTCAGGTGATTTCGCGAAATGTCTCGCACTTGGAGCTGACGTAGTCTACATTGGAACATCAGCTCTGATAGCTATCAATTGTAAGCAATTTAGAATATGTCACACTGGACATTGTCCAACAGGAGTAACAACAAATGATCC
>JBGOZA010000206.1:0-2691 GCA_041480025.1 Bathyarchaeia archaeon
AATGTCAATCGTTCGCAGTGTCAGGGTCGAGTTGTTTTCCCATCTCTTGAAAACGTACACCCGAAATGAAGCGCTATTTTCGAAGGGTTGTGTGCTCGCTGCTTGAACGGTATGAGTGCCTGGAGTTAGTGGAATCATTAGAGGGGATAGACACAGGCTGCTATCGATCCAGATTCCGATACAATCTAGTGATGTCGCAGAAGAGAGACAGTCAATGTTCAGATAAGTTGCCGTGTGTGCCAATATGGAAAATATGCAATCCATCTCATTGCTCGAAATGGGATTTGAGATCGGCCTCGCCAAAGCAACCACATGACACGCGTCCCCAGAGTAGGCCCATCTTGGAATGTAAATTGATAGAAGAACACTCCCGCATTCTCCGACAGCAAGAGTAATGTTGGCTTCATCTGAACCTAACAGCATGTTGATTTCATCGTAGGCGCTTACGAAGACAGTCGCAGTCTCCTCTATCTCCCCGTTGTTTTTGGAAGTCACGTTGACTGACATAAATTCATTGTGAAGAAAATCGACGCTTTGCATCCAAGTCTTGCCAATCATCCTACCAGTCTCTATCTCTGTCACTTCAATCAAACTTGCGGTAAGACAACGGACTGATGGTGTAAATAGCATTGAGACGAGCATAATCGAGTGAAGCAGAGTAAACACTACGTCGTTTATTTTCTCCATTTCTTCTCGCTGGTAGAAGTCTGAAGAAGAAGTTGCCCTTATATCGCTTCTGGAACAAAGCTCTATGACCCACACATCAACACTTCTTTCCTATCAAAGGATTTTCCTTGACGCGCTTCTGCTTGATGATGTGGCATACAGTTGGGTAGGAATCAACAAGGCCCAGAACGCAACTGTGAGAGCCACTTGCACATAGGCTTTTGATTGTTTTTCAGTCAAAAACATCCTACCCCCCCTCTCCTTAGGGTGCTCAAATGAGAAAATCCGCAGTTGAAGATGTTGTCATGAGAATTATCTAGATTCCAGACGGGAAAAGTAAAAAAGAGCAGAATTCTATCGAATTAGAAAAGGGCAACACCTGCGTTCTCTACCCAGTTCTGATTGAGTTTCTTTCACCCAGCACCTGCTTTGCGAGTCTCTTGTATGGGATCCCGTGAGGCGCTACAGCGGTCATTTGTATTGTGTCCCGCAATAAATAAGAGCGAGTTAGCAAAGATCTTGTGTGGGAGCAAATGAAAGAAGGAGACGCAGAGTGACAATCAATAGAAAGAGATTGTACGTGGCAATCGCGGGCATCGTCATTGTTGTTGTCATCGTTGCTTTTCTTGTCTACTATTGGCAATCGAGAACCAACGCCTTAAGAATAATTGAATTCACCAAGAGGGGCCCCGGCCAGGTGCCAGACATGGTTATCTATTCATTCACAGTGAGAGTTGCGAATCAGGGGGTTAACGATGTGAGAGGTTGGACGGCGGTGGTCAAAGTTCTTGGTAATGGCAGCGAGCTCGCACGGGATAGCCACGCAATGCGCCCACTTTACAGTGGACAAGAGATTGAAGATGAAGATTTTGGGGTGATGTTCAATACTACGGATACGATTGATAGAATTCTCAGCTTCGTGGCAACGGTCGAAATAAACGGAACGATTCTTCACCAAGCCAGCCTCTCGGAATAGTGACCTTCCTATTCTTTGACCGTGTTCTTTGGATACTGGTCTTCCTAAAGCCTCAAATGTCTTTGCTACGCGACATATGCCAGATCAATCGCATTTCTTCCGTGCATTCTGTTGATGTTTTCGTATACAGACATAGCTAGGCGAGCACGCTCCTTCGTCAACCTCGTAAGTTGGCAGTTCAATTGTATATTCCTGGTCTAGAACATGCATGAAGCGAGACTCAATGGATCAAGCAGGTTTAGTTCCGGGAGACTTCACTTTCAGACACAGAGCAGTTACCGTTGACCATCTGAAAGAGTTACAGGCGGATATCGATAGATTAGAAAATGAAGAAAAGATCAGCCGCAATAAAGTTTTCAGGAGTTACATTAGCAACAAGCAGTTTCGGATTCCCCAAGATCTCTCCGACGCCAAGTCCCTAATAATCATAGCAGTTCTCATGAAGCCAATGCTGGTGAACTTTCTTTTGGGAGGAAGAAAACACGAGATTGTGCTGCCCTCTGCCTATTACGATGACGGACTGACGGAGGAGATGCTGCGCGACTATATCTTGAAAGAAGTGGTGAATGAGCCTGGACACAGAATTGAGAGGGCGAAGGTTCATCTGAAGCTGCTAGCCGTCAGAAGTGGACTCGGCAAATATGGCAGGAACAATCTCTGTTACGTGGAAGGAATGGGAAGCATGCTCGCTCTATACGCTTTCTTCACAGACTACCCGTGCGAGGACAATTGGGCCGAGGTAGACATGATGGATAACTGCAAGAACTGCAGAATCTGTATGAACAGCTGCCCAAACAAGTGCATATCAGAGGAGAATTTCGTGATTGACGTAAGCAGATCGCGCGCGCTAGGAGCATTTTTCTGGACTGGTGCTATAATACTGTCGAAAACTAGCATGTGCGACAGTTATGCAGCACTAGATTGGTTGGAAAATGCGCATCACGACTGTGGCCATGAATCCTATTCCTAGGGCGAGTGCTGCGAGTCTGAGACGTCCCTTTTCTATTGCGACGTTTCCCAGCTTGCCACTTGAGCTTGAGAGGAGTTCT
>JBGOZA010000207.1:0-2682 GCA_041480025.1 Bathyarchaeia archaeon
CGGGTGCGCATTCTGCACTTGCCTTCTCCATGAGCTCGTTCCACCAATGGTCACGACCTTCTACGAAATTGATAGGTGTACCAAGTCTCTTTACGATAACAACATCCTTCACTACCGTTCCTTCAACGCCTGCGTCAGCATTTGCTTTGAGATTGACGGCTTTACCTCTGTAGTTGTAGCCATCAGCCGTAATCAGTATCTTTGCTTCAGCGTCTATCATTCTAGCTTTCAGCGACTCACTGCTGAAGGCTGAGAAAACAACGCTGTGAACCGCTCCAATCCGAGTGCAGGCAAGCATAGCTATCTGGACTTCAGGAATCATAGGAAGATAGATGCCGACTCTGTCACCTTTCTTGACACCCAAGCTCTTGAGCACGTTAGCGAACTTGTTGACTTCTCTGTACATGTCATAATACGTTAGCACTCTAGAATGCTCTGAGAGGGGCTCTGGAACCCAGATAATGGCAGCTTTGTTTCTTGTCGCTGTATTCAAATGTCTGTCGAGGCAGTTATATGATAGGTTGAGTTTGCCTCCTACAAACCATTTGAATGATAGTTTTGAAGAGTCCCACCAATAGGTCTCGGACCAAGGCTTGAACCAAGTTACGCCCTCTTTTGCCAGCTTCCCCCAGAAAGCAACTGGATCTTTGGATGCTTCATCGTAGATGGATGCATCAGATACGATTGCTTTCTTCTTCAAAGCCTCAGATGGCCAAAAAACATTCGCTTGATTCGGATCCGGGACAACCCATTGAACTCCTTTGTCAGACATAACACTTGACATGAACCTTTCCTCGTCTTAACAAGCGGTATTGCCTCCCAATTGCATCATATAAAGATAGTGATGGCACTCATTTTGCCCTGTAGTATGCTTCAGATCTGAAGTGACGCAAGATTTATTTCTCCGCAGATGGACTAGCGGGCGCTGTGTGTGTTTCTCTTGGCTGAGAAAGTGAAAATTCTGGGCATGCCCGCGGAATCAGGACGATGGCTTCTAGTTATCGTGGGTATGATAATACAGCTTTGTCTGGGGGCCATCTACGCCTACAGCGTTGTTAGAGTGCCTTTGCAGACATATTTCACAAGTCGGCTCGGTTTGACTGTCAGTGCTATGGATATGACTTGGCCATTTATAGTGTTCCTGCTGGTGTTTGCACTGACAATGCCTCTAGCCGGTCCCTACATACAAAGGCTTGGACCAAGAAAGGTATGTATGGTTGGTGGAGCACTCTGTGGGTTAGGCTGGTTTGCTGCATCTTTTGCCACGTCACCCCTTACGATTGCTATACTGTATGGGGTTATTGGAGGCATAGGTGTGGGCATAGCCTATGGTTGCCCAATTGCTACATCATCGCAATGGTTCCCCGACAGGCGCGGACTTGCAGTTGGGTTGACTGTTCTTGGATTCGGATTCTCAGCGGCCTTGATAGCGCCTATCAACGATTACCTGACAGCGTATTTTGGAGGAGCCACGGACCCCAGCGCTATAATGACAACGATGAAAGTCTTAGGAATAGCTTTCATGATAATCACCGTTGCCTTCTCAACCTTCTTGAGAACACCACCAACAGGCTGGAAACCGGCAGGTTGGGCACCCGCGGCGTCAAAAGGCGGAGCTGCACCAAGATCTGAATACATGAGGAAAGACATGATTAAGACTTCAACGTTTTTCGGCCTTTGGATATGCTACATCATCGGTTCACTAGCTGGTCTTACTGCAATTGGAATAGCTAAGCCGGTAGGACTGGAGGTGGCGGGACTCGCAGGAATGGAAGCTTCTACTGCAGGAGCCTTGATGACCAGTCTGACCTTTCCTTTCGCTCTTTTAAATGGCGTTGGCAGACCAATATTTGGAAGTCTGACCGATAGGCTGACTCCAAGAAACGCAGCCTTGATTTCATACGTTCTGATATTCCTATCTTGTATCCTGCTCTACACTAACTACAGTTCAATAATCGTATACACGGTCTCAATGGCAATGCTTTGGGGTTGCCTTGGCGGGTGGCTCGCTATTGCACCTGCTGCTACACCAACCTTCTTTGGCATGAAAGACAACACCAGAAACTACGGGTTAGTCTTTACTGCTTATGGAGTCGGTGCTGCAGTGGGAGGTATTGTCTCTGCTCAGGCGAAGGATCTCATAGGAGCCTATCAACCATTCTTCCTGATAGTTGCCGGTATGGCTGTTTTGGGAATGATCGTTGCTTTCGTGCTTATGAAGCCTCCTCGGGCGAATGCGTAGAAGAGTTGCTGAAGCATGCTGCAATCTCCAGCTTAGGAATAGGTTAAGACACGACTCCAGAACTAGATATCTCGCAGTTGAGTAGTCTGCAATTTGCAGCGCGCGCTAATCTAGGTGTTTACTTCCTTGTATTCCTTGTACGCGTTTCTGGCGAGGAGGTCCGCTTCCTCATTTTCCTCACGTGGTACCCAGTGAAATGAAAGGTCACGAAACTGTTTAGCCAGCTGCTTGGATTCATTGTATGCAGTTAGAAAGATCCCTCCTTTCACTTTCCATCTTCCCTGCATCTGATACACGAGCAGAGAACTATCCGAGTTAACAGAAATGCTTTCCCCTGACAAATCTTGGTCGAGGAGCCATTGTAACACTTCCTTTAGGGCCTCATATTCTGCTCTGTTATTGGACATTGTAGGACCCTCGCCAACGACCTTCCCTATCCC
>JBGOZA010000208.1:0-2681 GCA_041480025.1 Bathyarchaeia archaeon
GGTCTTCTTCTTCCGCTTGAGTCTGGCTTTCCAAGTCTGTTCTTGACGCATTCTATGCCGGTTACTTTGCCGTTCTGACCGATGATTCTGTTTGGTGAGACGAGGTAGAGGATTTTCACTCCTTCCTCTTGAGCAGCCTTGATCTCTTTCAGGCTGGTAGGCATCTCCTTTCTTGACCGTCTGTATAGTATTCTCACTTCTTTGCTTCCCAAACGTATAGCTGTCCTAGCAGCGTCAAGAGCAGCGTTGCCACCGCCCACGATACAGATTCTTTCACCGGGTTTGTTCCTTTGACCTAGATTCGCATTCCTAAGAAATGTGACGCAGTCGACGACTCCTTCGAAGTCGTCTTCTCCTGGAATATCTAGCTTAAGGCTTTGATAGGCTCCGACTGCGATGAAGATTGCTGCATAATCTTTTTTCAAGTCTTCAAGGCTTGGATTCTTACCTACGGTAATGCCAGTCTTCATTTCGACATCAAGTGCTCTGATCCTGTCAATCTCGTACTCGACGACTTCTCGAGGAAGACGGTTGGGCGGAATGCAGGAAGTTAGCATGCCTCCTAGAATTGGCAACGACTCAAATACAGTTACTCCGTATCCTTTCAAGATCAAATGGTATGCTGCTGTGAGTCCAGCCGGTCCGGACCCGATAATGGCAACCTTCTCCTCTCTTGTTCTCCTAACTGGAGGCGGCATTTTGGGGTTGTTTTTCAATTCATAGTCCGCAATGAATCTCTTCAGTTGTGCAATAGCTAGGGGCTCATCCACATTTCTTCTTTCACAGGATTCTTCACAGGGATGAGTACAGACTCGACCCGATACACCTGGTAAAGGATTGTCTCTTCTTACAACTTCCAGTGCTTCTCTGAATCTGCATTGAGCTATGAGGGCAATATAGCCATGGGCTCTTACGCCCTCAGGACAGGTTGCCATACAAGCTGGAATCCACGAAGCCATCTTCAATAATCGTTCCTGCGATCTTGACTGCGATTCAAGTCACCAACTAATAAACGTGAGCAGAATTGGTCATGATATTCCACCTTGACTCAATTGGTCTGGGGTTCCTGCTGAGTCGTTATTGTGTTTGAATAATCTCCGGAATATCTTGGAGAAGAATTCGCCAAGATCCACTTTGACGATAAGGATTGTGGCAGCTATGGTTACTATGGCTGAGACTATGATTATGTTTATGTTACCTATTGCATCGATCAAGCTGAGCCCGGCAGAACGTCCTAGATAGGCGCCTGGAATAGTGATGGCGCATTTGCCAAGGAAATAGATTCCCGCAAACTTCCATATGTTATACTTCATCAATCCCAATGGAATCACAATTGGCTCATCTGGAATAGGGGTCGCTGCTGCCAAGAATATGATTAGAGGGCCTATTTTGCCCGCTTTCTTCGCGTATCTCGAGAGTCTAAGCTTCTGGTCCTCCTTGAGCACTCTTGATGTAAGGAAAGCTGCAGCGAAATGAATCATTTTGGCCAATGCGGAGCCCAATGCAACTGACAATCCTATGAACCAAAAACTGGCAGATGGCATATTGAGAGCAACGATTCCCGCTATCACAATGTTGGAAGGTCCTGCAAACGGGATGAGGTTTAGTGCGAAGGATAGAAGAAAACTACCTGCGTATCCAAATGCTACAAGATTCAAGGTGTCAACTTCTCAGTAGAGGCTACAATTGAAACTATCGCCGGTCTAAATAGCTTGTGATTCCGCTGTCTGAAACTTTCCCCCAATGGACTCATTGTATAGATGAATGTCCTCTGCGTTCCGTCCATAAGTCAATTATCAACTCGAAGCGGAACTCAGTTCGAAGCTCAAGCAAGGAGCATACACATGATTTCGATTACGGACAGTTGTTCTTCAATGAATAGTCGAGGCGGTTAACGTGGGATTAGGAAAGGGCTCCGTTATCCAGACATTCAGTAGCATTGCCGCTTTTTCAGGAAGAATAAGGAGGAACAGAAAAGGTCTCAGTGTCGTCATTTCCACAGTTATCCTTTCCGCCACTCTCCTCGTAGTGGTTCTTACAGCATCATCATATGCAAATCAACTTCTTAGAGCAGAGGTTCAGAACTCTGAGTTCAACCAAGCTAAAGAAGTCCTCTCAAGCCTCAACAAAATGATTGAGAAAGTAACATCAAACACGGGTGCATCTGGCTATATACGTTCAGGCTTTGTGACAGCATATCCTTCAATTCCTTCAACTGGAAGATCTCTGAGGATCTATGCAAACAATGCTCTTCTAAGAGAATTCGAGACTACCGCCGTGAGCATTCATGGTGGATCTTCAGTAACTGGAGCCTTCCAGAGTATTTCAGGGACATCTGCACCGATGGTGACCGGAGTCTTATCCTCGAATGGTTGGCTATTCACAAATCGCACGGATGCTGAAGTGGTTGTCCTAGATTATTCTAGAGCACGTTGCGTCTACAAGGGAGTTGTCCAACTCTACAACGGAACAGCATTTGAATCCTTCAACGTCATAGAACTGACCGCCATCCAGCTAACAAGAGGATCCGTAGCATTCGAGGACTCAGGTTCGTTCATAGTCCAAAACAAAAACTTGGAGACATACCAATATGAGTTTGCTGGAAACGTAGCGATTCGCGCAGAATTCGGGAATCTGGCTACAACTCAGAACCTGTCCCAACTTGGCGGAAATCTAAACTA
>JBGOZA010000209.1:0-2619 GCA_041480025.1 Bathyarchaeia archaeon
CACAATATTGCAGTTTTGAAGGAGGCATTAGCCTAGGCACAGTGGTTAAGGTGTTTTGAAGTGGAAACAATTGTTGAAACCAGAAATCTGTCAGTGAACTTCGGCGGTGCAATGGTCCTTCAAGACATTTCTTTAGAGATTCACAAGGGTGACTTCGTTGCTTTAATGGGCCCCAATGGCGCTGGAAAGACGACGTTCATCAGAACAGTGCTTGGTTTCATCCCTCCATCGAGCGGGAAGATTATGCTTTTCGGAAAAGAGATCGAACACTTCAAGGAACATTACAGAATCGGATACGTTCCACAAAGAGTATATTTCGAAAAGAATTTTCCAATCAACGTATCTGAAGTAGTTTCTCTCGGTCTTGTAGCAAGATCTGGTCTCCTGCATCGTATCAACGTTGATGACAGACGCAAGGTAGTCCAAACACTCCAAAAGGTTGGCTTGGGCGGTTTTGAAGATAAGCGTGCAACGGAATTGTCAGGAGGTGAGCAACAACGCGTCCTTGTGGCCAGAGCGCTGGTCGGACAACCTGACCTTCTGATACTCGATGAGCCTACCGCAAGCACAGACGTTCGTTTCAGAGAGAAGTTCTGGGAGATGCTTTCGAAACTCAACACGGAAGATAGGATGACGATACTCATTGTGACCCACCAGTCAGATATCAAACCCCCAGAAAATGCGAAAGTGGCGATTCTGAACAAGAGACTGGTTCACTACTGCGGATGGGAAGCCTGCAAAAGCTCATCCGAATGCGCGGCATTCACCGGAATTCATCCCTAAATACATTCGAGATGTGGAAATTGGAGCTAGGAATACTGGGTTCAACATTTGCCCAAAGAGCCCTGCTCGCGGGTCTCATGTCAGCCATAATCTCCGGAACGATGGGAGCATTCCTAGTTCAACGTAGACTATCGCTTCTCGCCGACAGCCTAGCCCACACATCCTTTGGAGGAATAGCACTAGGTCTATTCTTAGGAGTAAATCCGCTGCTCTCAGCGCTCCTTGTATCAATTCTCGGAGCAACTACCCTAAGCGAGCTCAGAAGGAGAACCACACTGACTGGAGACGCCATGACGGCAGTCATTTTTTCGTCCGGTCTCGCCCTTGGTGTGATCGTGGTAAGCTTGGGCAAAGGTTTCACAGTGAACGTCTTCGGTTTTCTCTTTGGAAGCATTCTACTCGTAGGGATCGATGATCTCTTGGTAACAGTTGTCATATTGCTTGCAGTTCTACTGGGAATTGGCGCATTCTACAAGGAACTCGTGTACATGATCTTCGACGAAGACAGCGCAAGGGCCAGCGGCATTCCGGTGACTGCACTAGACTACTTGCTGATAGGACTAGCATCAGCAGCCGTAGTGGGATCAATAAGGGCCGTAGGCGTCCTACTAGTTTCCGCACTCATCGTCATGCCGAATCTAGCCGCTGCCGCAGTCGCTCGAAGCTTCAAAGAATCAATATTCGTCGCACAAGCATTCTCTGTGATCTCCGTTCTTATCGGGATACTGGTTTCATTCCACTTGAATCTGGCCGGAGGAGCTGCTATCGCAGTGTCAGCCATCCTAATCTATGTGGGGACAGTAGTATTCAAGCAGGCATGGATGAAATTCTCGTCACGATCGGTTCTGGCAAGAAACAACTTGACTCAGAACCCTGTCCAATGAACCGCCGAACTCAGAATGTCTTGGGTAGCGTGCACGTGGTTAGTTTCATTATCAAGGTCTAGTTGGTACTGCAATTGTATCATAAGCGTTAAGTTACGGCGATCAACATTCCTCAGTGATGGAAGATGAGACAAATTACAATATTTGACGTTAACTTGGTACTGCAGCTTGTTGTCTTTGGTTTGTTGTTGATTGGGGTCCACAACGTCAAGGGAAAAAAGATCAATCTCAAGAATCACCGTTCATTCGTGGGTGCAGCCATCGTGCTAAACTTGGTCTCAATCTTCTTGATTATGGGCAGGTCATTCTTTGCCAACTTTGGTATTCTTGTTGAAAATTCTCACAGCTTCGGTCCTGCTGTGACTTGGTTTCACGCCACTGTTGGAGGGCTAGCAGAAGTTCTAGGGATTAGTTTCCTCATTAGGCATCCAAAAAAGTTGCGGATCTCCATGCGCTTGACTGCAGGTCTTTGGACTCTCGCACTGATGCTTGGAATAGTATTCTATATGTACTACTATGTTCTCCACGCCTAGGTCCACACGGGTTTACGGTCGATCAGAACGGACACTAAACTCTGCATTGAGGACGCCGATTATGGAATGTTCTTTTCACGTATGAGAGACCTAGAACATACCAAGGTATCACAGCAATAAATCTCAAAACAAATCTAGCGGTCCTATGGATCCGGTCAAATGACGCGAGCAGATTGTAGGGTACCGGAGACAACAAGAAGAACATCTGCAGGGGAGAGCCGTGAAGGAAACTGAACACAAGCGTGTTTATCCATGTTAATTGTGGAAAGACCCAGTTCTTGAGGTCTGCAACAGAATAAATCAACAGCAAAGGGAAGAACAGAACGATATTCTGTTCTGAAACCCAACTTCTTGTAAGCATTAGAACGAAGAGCAATGATGATGCCCATCTAACAAGATCCATTCTACTTTCCAGACGA
>JBGOZA010000210.1:0-2603 GCA_041480025.1 Bathyarchaeia archaeon
AGGTCGATTTCTTCCATCCTGTCCTGTCCAACATCACCCACCCAAAGCTTCCCAGAAGCGTCGAAGCTGAAACGCCAAGGATTTCGAAAACCATACGCATAGATCTCTTCCCTATAGCCTAACAGATTGCCCGCAAAAGGATTGTCAGCTTGAATACCAAACCCTCCTCCTGCAGAGGAGCCACTCACATCGATGCGAAGAATCTTACCTAGTAGGGTTGATCGGTTTTGTCCATTGCCCTGGGGGTCTCCTGCGCCTCCTCCATCACCCATGGCAACATAGAGGTAGCCGTCTGGTCCAAAGGCGATCTGTCCACCTTTGTGATTTGAATAGGGTTGAGCAATCTCCAAGATTTTCAATTCACTCGTCTTGTCTGCTACGGGCGGATTGCTCATGTTGATCGTGTATCTAGCAATGATTGTTCGACTCGGATTGGCAGCAACATAGTCCACATAGAAATGGTTGTTACTTGTATAGTTAGGGTCAAAGGCCAATCCCAGCAGGCCTTGTTCTCCACCGAAGAGAACTCGATCAGTGATATCCAAGAACACTGTTGACACGGACGTATCTTTCAAGTTCTCGAAGACTCTTACGATGCCTGCTTGCTCCACGACAAAAAGAGTCTTGTTGTCACCTGCGTTATAGAGTCCTACGGGCTGATTGAACGTCAGCTTAGGAAAAGCCACTTGAACGCTATTGCTTTCCCCCGCTAGCGCGCGCGCCGGAAAGCATGGAACGAGCAGATTGGCGAATACTAGCGCGGCTATCAATATGGAAATGGACGCGAGTGTGAACAGAATTCTAGTGTTCAAGAAGCACTGAAATAAGAAAGGTGAAAACTAGAATTTAAGGGCGTTTCTGCAACTCGGGCGCTATCTGCTAGAACTTGAACGCGCACGCCGGCTGAACCATATACTTATGACGCATTGATTCGCAACACTCAATGCAAAGAATGTATAGCGCGCGCTATTGACCTAAACACATCCTGAAATATCAGAAAATGACTTTTCAATAGTTGTGGGGGAAAACGTGAATCAAAAGATTACCTCGCATTTGTGGTATGACAAAGAAGCTAAAGAGGCAGCTAGGTTCTATACCTCTGTTTTCAAAGACTCAAGGATCAAAGACATAACAACTCTTCATAGTGTCTCTGGTCCCACAGGGGACACAGATATTGTCACAATAGACCTCTTGGGTCAAGAATTCACGCTAATCAGTGCTGGGCCACTCTTCAAATTCAATCCATCCATATCATTCCTCGTCTACTGCAAGACAAGGGAAGAAGTTGATGAATTGTGGGGAGAACTATCTAAAGGAGGCTCAGCACTCATGGACCTCGGAACATATCCATTCAGTGAAAGATATGGGTGGACTCAGGACAAGTACGGGCTTTCATGGCAATTGATGTTCGCAGGTGATCTAGCGATAAGGCAGAGAATTATTCCAACCCTCATGTTCGTGGGTAATGTCGTTGGCAAGGCGGAAGAAGCGATCAATTTCTACGTATCAGTGTTCCACGACGCGAAAATCGACAATGTCCTGCGTTATGGTGAAGGTGAGGAACCTGATGTGGAAGGAACGGTGAAGCACGCTTCCTTCACGCTCGAAGGAGAGGAGTTTGCTGCAATGGACAGCGCACGTCCACACAATTTCAGCTTCAACGAAGCCATCTCACTCATCGTGCACTGTGAGACTCAGGAAGAGACAGATTACTATTGGAAACTTCTCTCCGCTGATCCGAAAGCTGAACTATGCGGCTGGCTGAAGGACAAGTTCGGTATTTCATGGCAGGTTGTACCCAACGCAATGGGTGAGATGATGAGGGACAAGGATGAGAACAAGTTGGCGCGAGTGACTGAGGCGTTCCTGAAGATGAAGAAGCTTGACATAGAAACCTTGAGGAAAGCATACAGGGGCGTATGATATGAGAAAACTAACTGTATTATCATTTGTATCTCTTGACGGTGTCATGCAGGCCCCCGGAGGACCTGATGAGGCGCGCGCTATGTGCTTTTCCACCTTGAAAGCAGAAAGATTCCTGTTTCTGCTAACAGGTTAGGGAGCAGTCTCACCTTCCTGTTCTTTCTGACGAAGGCCGAATCTTCAATTCTGATCCCTCTTCCATTGCAGTAGTTGATGAAGTCGGCGATGCTCAGGAAATGAAGGTTTGGCGTGTCATACCAAGCGTATGGCAATGAAGGTGTGACTGGGACTCTTCCCCTGAAAAATATCTGGAATCTCGCCTCGTAGTTCACGAAATTCGGGAAGCTAATAATGGCTTTCTCACCCACTCTGGTAGCTTCCCTTATGATGAAGTCCGGTTTCCTGACTTGTTGCATTGTCTGACTCAGTATCACAAAATCGAAGGAATCATCAGCATACTCTGATAGACCGGTATCAACGTCTTGTTGGAACACGCTTAGGCCTTCAGCCACACATGCATGTATCGCCTGCTCATCTATCTCTATGCCTTGTGCGTGAACATGCTTCCTGCGTGTGAGAAGGGATAGCAGTTCTCCATTTCCACATCCAAGGTCTAGGACGGATGTGCCTGCCTCAACCCAATCGGTGATAATGCTGTATTCCAGCTCCGCGCGGTCACG
>JBGOZA010000211.1:0-2598 GCA_041480025.1 Bathyarchaeia archaeon
AGTGGAAGGTGGAAGAGTCTACATAGGAGGGAGCGACGGCAATATCTACTGCCTCAATGCTAATACAGGCTTCAAGATATGGACATATTCAACCGAGTACTCCATGACTCCTTCTCCAACGGTTGCAGACAGCAAAGTCTACGTAACGTCCGACGATGGCAAAGTCTACTGTGTGAACGCTGTAACAGGTTCACTCATATGGAATTCTACAATCGGAGACTACCCCGAGCGATCTTCTCCAACTATCGTTGATGAAAGAGTATACATTGGATCCGCCAATCACAACATTTACTGATTGAATGCTAGTTCAGGCTCAGTACTATGGAGCTATGCAACTGGTGACAGCATTGAGTGGTCTTCACCCGCCATCTCTGAGAAACTCTACATAGGATCTCTTGACAAACACGTCTATTGTCTAGACCCGATCACTGGCTCAGTAATATGGTCCTACTTGACAGAAGGCGAAGTACTCTCTTCCCCCGCAATCTCCGACGGAAGACTATACATAGGCTCCAACGATGGAAACGTCTATGCTTTTGGCTCATCAACTCTCATACATTTCATAGAAATCGATGGAAACACATACAGTGTTGAAACAGTCTCCAATTCAATAGTATCCTTCTTCTCTTTCAGCGAACCAGCGAAGAGCATCAGTTTCAACGTCACAGGTTCAGCTGGCTTCTGCAACTTAACGCTTCAAACAGCAACGTTAGGAGGACCGTATACTATCCAAGTCGATGAATCCCCTTTGACTCCAACTCAAACATCCAATTCAACTCATACATTACTCCATTTCACTTACCCGCCCGGTAATCATAGAGTCACAATTACTGCTACAAATATCGTACCAGAATTCCCGAATATGATTACGATGATGCCGACGCTGGCTGCTCTGACATTGGCTATGCTATTCAGAAAAAGAAGGCTGAATCTCCCAAGATAGTATGAATGCTCACGCGCTAGTTTGAATATGTGCTAGAACCAACTGTAATCCCTCCCCCTTATCCGATACGTTGTTGCCTAAATCTCAATGGAAACCAACCTACTTAGTTGGTGAGCAGAGGCGAGAAAATCATGAGTGAGCTTGCACTCGAGAAGCTTGAGAAACAGACTGCATTAATCCATCAATTGACCGAGAATGTTCGACGACTTGTACCCCTCCTCGACAATCTCGAGGATCAACTGACCAATTGCAAACGATGCCTCTTGATTGCCAAGGATATTATGGGCGTCTACAATACATGATCATGGCTCTACACTACCGCAGAAATCTTAGAAATCCCTCCAGACTCTATGAACGTGTGGAGAGATAGGCTTCGGAACCAGATGTGTGCCCAAACGCTGGCAGGAAACACTTCACTCCAGACAAGGCTCGCTACTGTCTCGCCACAAGATATTATGGAACCTGCACAACATTCAGGCTCAAGCCTTTTTCTAACTGTCCACGTTTCAAGGCGTGTGCCCAGTGAGCATACCAAAGCAGCACTAGCATGGTTTGAACATGTTTGAACAGATTTGAATTGCATACTGTTTTTGTATCGCTCTTGCTCAGGGAAACTTTCTTTGGAAATATCGTTTGGCTAATTCAACTACCAAGAAATAAGCTGCTAGTATGGCTAAGATTGCGAGTAGAATGGGTGGATCTGGGGGATAGAACTCTAGATACGTGCCAAGTGGCGAGTATGGCAGCGCCACAGTCAGTAAACCAAACACTACTGACGTTGCTAGCAACATTGCACTCGGCCTGCTCTTGTAGAACCTCATTTTCGTCCTAATTGCAAACGTCACAATGATTTCAGATAATGTTGATTCTATGAACCAGCCAGTCCTGAACAAGGCAGCATTACCATTCATCACCAAAAAGAGTAATCCCATGGTAGTAAAATCGAACAAGGAACTTATTCCACCAAAGAATGTTGTGAAATTACTGATCATCTTCATATTCCAGTTTCTGGGTTTACCGAGTTCCGTCTCATCTACTCTATCTGTTGATATTGATAGTAATGGTCCGTCACTGACTAAGTTAGTCAGCAATACTTGAAAGGGAAGCATCGGAAGGAAGTCTAGCGCAACAGAGACGATAGCTAGAGATGCCATGTTTCCCAGGTTGGCTGAGACAGTGTTAAGAATATATTTCGTAGTGTTTCCGAAAGTCGTCCTGCCTTCAATAATCCCTTTTCTGATTATTTCGAGACTGCTCTCAGTCAGAACTATGTCAGCTGCCTCTTTTGCGATGTCCACAGCTCCGTCCACCGATATCCCGACATCAGCAGCTTTCAGTGCCGGAGCATCGTTTACACCATCGCCTAAGAATCCTATCACATGCCCATTGCTACCTAAGACTGTGACAATTCTCGTCTTCTGTTCTGGCGTTAACCTGGCAAATACGTTTGTCTTCTCGGCAGCTTCCTTCAGAGCCTTATCGTCCATCTCGTTTATTTCGGTCCCCGTCAGCATCTCTACAATCATACCTGCTTCTTCAGAGATTGTCTTTGCAACTAGAGGGCTGTCCCCGGTCAGAATCTTCACATCAACGCCGAGTTCCTTCAATTCATCTATAGACTGCTTCGCTGTAGCCTTCAATGGGTCTCTGAAGCA
>JBGOZA010000212.1:0-2580 GCA_041480025.1 Bathyarchaeia archaeon
AAATGCCTTGTGTGGAACCTCAGAATCTATGATCGTCTTCTCGCAATCATAGTTCCGTTAGTTTCTTGCCTTTTTCAGCAAGAAGATCTCTGAGTTTTGTCACTGCAGCATCATATCTTACGCGGCAACCCTCATCACTACTGTCAAACGCTAAGATCTGGACTGTGAGTCCCAACTCGCGGCTCGACTCAGCGACAAGAGGTTTCAAGTACACTCCTTGCATTGTCTTGGTAACTTCCATGATCAGAGGTGATAGCTCACTTTCGAACATGGTTACCAATACACGTTTTCCATAGCTTCTGAACCCAGTTATGCCCTCAATACGTTTAGCCAAATGCTCATTGAAACATGCTTGAACCTCTCTTGGAGGTCCTGGCATTGCTATCACCGCTGATTTCTCAAGCTGCAACAATGTCATAGGAGCCCAGCCAACCGGGTTTGGAAAACACTCTGCATCCTTCAATGTACTGGCCATTTTCAATTGTCCCTCGTTGAACGATCCCATAGGAATGTTGCGTCGCTCAGACATCACCTTCAACACCAAGTCTGAGTAAACTACTTCTTTGCCGAACAACTCAGATAACGCATTCAGGGTTAGGTCATCTGGTGTGGGTCCCAAGCCGCCAGTGATCATTAAGAAATTCGGTGAACGCTGAAGTGAATCTTTCAGAGCTTCACAGAGTTCCTTCACGTTGTCACGTACACAGGTTATTCTCATTACCAGGACTCCACGACGAGTCAGCTGGTCTGCTAACCAGAATGAATTCGTGTCATATACTCTCCCATAACAGAGTTCATCGCCGACTGCAAATATCTCAGCTGTTGTTGGCAACCGTTTAGTCCTCGAGATACAGTTCTGGTAGCAGCATGCTGTGGCGCTATTTGAATATTACATAATTCGGCGACGGACTAATCTAAGAATATGATGGCTGGCGCCGGGAGAGGGATTCGAACCCCCGCAGGCCGAAGCCTACTAGCTCTCGAGGCTAGCGCAATTCCACTCTGCCATCCCGGCTTCTGATTTCCTCAATATTGGTTGAATGCGGTCCTCTAATGCGTTTCTATACAACATGAGGAGAATAGAGATCAGTTATCCTCCTCTTCCTGAGCTGAGTTCTCGTAGAGATCATAGAGCGCAGCTATGTGCATGGTTTATCAGATTCGTTATGCGTTGCTAATCAGAATCAATTGTAGCTCGGGGATATGAACCTAAGACCTTCACAAAGATGCATGATTCTTTCATTTCATTCAAAGCTTCTATGCTCTTCTCTTCTGTTCTGTGTCCCTCGAAGTCTAGATAGAATACGTATTTCCAGGGTTTACCCCATTCAGGTCTTGATTCAATCTTTGTCAGGTTCACTTCTCTTCTAGCAAATGCTCTGAGAATACGGTAGAGTGCTCCCGGTTCATCCCTCGTGGAGAAGACTATGCTGGTCTTGTCATTTCCTGTTGGTCCAGCATCTTTACTTCCTAGGACGAAGAATCGTGTAAAATTGTTGGGATTGTCCTCGATTTGTTTGCGTAGGATGGTCATGCCATATTTCTGTGCTGCTATTACAGTTCCTATGGCCGCTGCATTGTCCAAGATCTTTAGAGTTTCAACTGCTTTGGCAGTGCTACTGGCCTCTCTTAACTCGCATTTGGGAAACTCCTTTTCTATGAAACGATGACATTGCGCTAAGGCTTGAGGATGCGAGACAATTACTCTAACATCTTTTTCCTTGATGCCAGCTTTTGCTATGAGATTGTGAACAATTCGTATGTCAACCTCTCCTCCCACTTTGAGATCGTTTTGTAGTAGAAGGTCAAGTGTTGGTCTTTCAGATCCTTGCAGTGAGTTCTCAAGTGGGACCACTCCGTAGGTAGCCTTCTCTTTCTCGACGACTGTGAAAACGTCTGAAATGCTTTGAGAAGGCGTAAACGTGGCTGCCTCGTTAGAAAAGAATTTTCTCGCAGCTTGTTCACAAAAAGTTCCTTCAGGTCCAAGATATGCGATTACAGCAGTATGAGCATCAGCCAAATCCTTCACTTGGCAGTTCCGTGAAAGGATATCCTATTTAAGGTTCCGGCCAAAATAGTATTATTGGACCACTTTGGTTTAGGAGAATTTGTTTGAATTTCGCGAAATTCAAGACATTTGATGATCTCGTGAGATTTGTCGCTAATTCTCAGATCCCCTTCATTTTCACAACGAGTGTTCATGGCAAATACTTGTATTTTGTCCACATAGTATTGATTGAAAGTCTGGTCTATTACGTTGAAACGGAGGCTCCGATAAAGGAGCGTTATGTAGTCTACAATCGTTTCAAGGATCAGGTCACATTTTCTGACAAGCTTGATATCGATCCGCAGAAAGTGACTTTGCCGATTCTAGGAGTTGAATCAGCCAGCGTTTTTTCCGATCTTCCTTCATGACAATTAGCTGCCTTTTCTCGGATTCCTGCTTTAAGCTATCTTGTCCACACTTCTTGGCGGATACGTGATAACGCGCGCTAGAGACAACTCACCAGTGAGTTCACTGGGTGGAATAAACCTCACTGGGTGGATCCACCCAGACCATCCAGCGAGTATATGAGGACT
>JBGOZA010000213.1:0-2575 GCA_041480025.1 Bathyarchaeia archaeon
ATGACTGACCAGCCCACATAGGATGTCCCCTGGTGATCTAGAGTCTTCCAAAAAGGGAAAAGGTTCTCTTCCCTTATTCTCCTATCATCAAGCTGGAGAATCCTATTTGTTATCATTTTTCAGAACAAGTGTCATGCCCAGGTCCGTGTTCTGAACCGGTGTAAGTGAATTCATCCTCTGTATTTGTTTACGATGGGCATCTTCCATCCGATACCGAAGGCTTTTTTCGTTATCTTTATGCAAGGCACAGCCTGACGCCTCTTGTATTCAGCGTTTCTGAACCTCCGATATGTGTCTTCAACAGTCTCACGGGGATAACCCATTTCGATCAGTTCTTGTTTGCCTCTACGATTCTCTATGATTTCGTCGACAAGGGGACTGACTATTTCAAAATCGAAAGGATCGAACTGGTCTTCTTTCAGCTCCGGAGAAGGCTTCTTTGATAGGACGTTCTTAGGGACTATTTCTTTGGATGCTTTGTGATTGACATATTCAGCGAGTCGATAGACTTCTAGCTTACTCACGTCTCCGAGTGCCCCCAATCCTCCAGCCATATCACCGTAAAGAGTGCAGAATCCCAAAGCAAGTTCAGTCTTGTTTCCAGTATTGAGTACTAGGAGTCTGAGGGCTCTTAGTCTGTTGGATATATCCATTAGGCAGTTGCCTCGGACTCTGGGCTGGATATTCTCATCTGCTACCTCATCATCGTCTTCCAGTCCTATGTTAAAATGGCTTCGAATCTTCTTCAAAGGTTCCTCAAGTGTACTTTGATAGCTGTCTACAATATCTTGAATGGGGAACTTGGCGAGGTAGATTCCAAGATTCTCTGCAAGCTTCTCTGCATCTGTTTTGCTGCTGCCACTTGAGAAGCGAGAAGGCATTGATACGCCTATGACATTTTGTCTTCCCAAGGCTTCGACTGCGATACAGGCAGTTGTGGATGAGTCTATGCCGCCACTCATTCCTATTACGGCTTTTTCAAAACCGTTCTTTCTGAAATAGTCACGTACCCCTAAGGCTAGAGCGCTGAAGACTTCTTCTTCCCGATTGTACGGGGGAAAGGCCACTTCTTTCCCAATTCCTTCTTCCAGAACTAGGTCGGTTAGTGTCAAATCCTCTTTGAACTGATGGGCAGCAGCCACTAACTTTCCTGATGCGTCAGAAGCCATGCTTTGGCCATCGAAAACCAGTTCATCTTGCCCACCAACAAGATTTGTGTAGAAGATAGGAATCTTGTTCTTCTCCGATTTTTCCTTCAGCAATTCTTGACGTCTGAATCTTTTCCCTACATAGAATGGGGAGGCTGAGATATTGACAATGATGTCGGCCCCGCGTTCAACCAAAAGATCTGTGACTTTGATGTCGTATCTTTCGTCCCACAGGTCCTCACATATTTCCACGCCAAGCCCAATTTCCTTTCCTTCAATCTTAACCTTAATGGCAGCGATATCTTCCTCTCTCATAGGCTTGAAATATCTGTCTTCATCGAAGACGTCGTAGGTTGGGAGAAGAGTCTTGTATGTCTTACCTACCAACTTGTTATTCTGAAATACTGCAGCAGCGTTGTATAGATTGCCTTTGCTGTCAGAATCGACGAAACCTATGATTCCAGATATGTTGTGGCTACTTTCTATTATTCTCGTCAAGATCTCTTGGTTCTTTTCTATGAAGCTTTTCTCATGCAACAAGTCCTGGGGAGGATAGCCGGTGATTACTAGCTCAGGGAAAACTACAAGATCAACATTCTGTCTGACAGCTTCTGCAATATTGACCTTAATCTTCTGCGCGTTTCCCTCTAGATCACCAACAGTTGAGTTCATCTGCGCCATAGCGATTTTCAAGTTCAAGCCCTCATTCAACAGTGAGAAGATCCTCAGACAGCGCCATTCTCAGTGATGGCGATTCGGATCAGATGATTTCCTTCTTACAGGGCATCTTTTAACCTTAGTTACGGATTTGACTTGGAAGTCTTATCCTGGCACGCAATGCCTTCTGAAGGAAGCGATGACCGTAGCGCGCGAAAGGGATTTTTGAATAAATGATTTGCGCAAATCATATATCCATCTAACGCAGTGTTGTGGCGGACTGAAAATGATCAGGAGAAGAAGAGTCCGAAGAATGGTTCGGAGTTTCTGGGACAGTATGGTCACCGCAATCCCAGAAGAGGAGAATGTTTCAGCGCTCTCGCAATTCTGTACTTCATGCTAGGACACCTTGTGCTAGCATAAGAAACCTAACAGGCTGGTAGGGACTGAGAATTCACTGAAGCATGACCTGCTTAGGATACTGGAGCCCAGATACAGACGAACCGAAGATTAGTTCAATCGTTCCGCCTGTTATAAAACCGGCGGTGCCATTTTTTATTGTTATTTGCATGGTTTTGCCAGTACCCATCTGAATTACTATTGGTAATCCTGTATCTACTGTCACAGCTGTGGCGTAGTCGCGTATGTCCTTTCCATTCATTCTGAGGATGTCTAGAGTGGCGTCGACATTGCCTTTGTTCTTGGACTCGACCATAATTGTCCATCCGCCATCTTCTCGTTTGAATGAGTAGGCGTCGGTGATTTCAACC
>JBGOZA010000214.1:0-2567 GCA_041480025.1 Bathyarchaeia archaeon
GGGAATTGACCTAAAAGCGACTCCTACAGCAAACAGCAGCATTCCACATCGCACATCTTTTGAAATTCTGCTCAGAGTTATTGCTTGAAAAACTCTGGTGCGGGTCAGGACAACATCTGCAACCATCTGGGCCTAGGCACCTAAACGAAAACGGTGATATGAGTCATATCAAGAAATGCTTCTAAACATCTTCAAGGCGTTCATTGATGAGACGCCAAGATAGAGAGCATATGTCCTATCTTTAAGCCATTCAAGAGCAGCCTTGTAGCCCCATGAATATGCTATTTGAACCAGTTTCTCAGCCATTGCCCGGCCTTTCTGCCAGGCTCTTCTCTGGAAACTGCTCTCAAAGGCATCTTCAAGCCTTAGAATAATTGAATTCAAGATGCCTGACAATTTGGAACTCTTGACCTCATCGACAACTGTTATCGTCAGATTTATCAATGATCTTTCAAAATGCGACAAAGTTCGGAACCATATCTTCTTATCCACGCTTCTGTTACGGATGTCAACCAAGACCGCTCTAGTCAGCCTCAACGGATCAGAGTCCCCCGCTATATCCGCATTCAGTATTAGAATTCAGAATATATGGTTTAGCGCGCGCTAGAAGAAACTAGTCTAGACTGATTCAAGCTTTCTAATTTCGTCGTTGTCAAGCCTCCAATCCACAGCACCACTGTTCTCAATGACTCGTTCGGGTCTTGATGCTCTAGGTATTGGAAAGACGAACTTGTTCCTTGAGATCAGCCAATTGAGCGCTATCTGAGCAGGAGTCTTGCCACCATGATTCCTCGAGATTTCATCCATCACGGCCATGAGGTTTTGACCAGGATTGGCTAGGTAACCATGGGCAATTGGCCTGTAGGGTATAACCACTATTCTTTTTTGCTCGCAATACGGGAGAAGATCCTTCTCAATCTTCCTAGCCCTCAAATTATATTCCACCTGGTTTGAAGCAAGCTTGTTGTTTGAGAAGGCTTCTTCAGCCTCCTTCATCTGCTGTAGAGAGAAGTTACTTACACCGATGAATCTGACCTTTCCATCTTCAACGAGTTTCTCCATAGCCTGAATGGTCTCTTTGACCGGGATTCGAGGGTTGGGTGAATGAATCTGATAAAGGTCAAGATATGAGCACCGGAGCCTCTTCAGACTCTTCTCAGCAGCCTTCAATACGGCATCGTACCGAAGATGAATCGGAAGGACTTTCGTAGCTATGAAAAGTTCATCTCTTCTGTAGCCGCTTATCGCCTCAGCAACCAAATCCTCTGACCGATATATCTCTGCAGTATCAATTAGATTTATGCCAATGTCCAGCCCTTTCCTCAAAGCAGCGATCTTTTGCTCTCTACCACCTTGATGGTGAAAGAGAAGTGATGCCGCTATGAATGACGGGTCGAAGTACGTGCCCATCCCTATGGAGGAGACTTTAACGCCTGTTCTCCCAAACTCGTGAAACTCCATGCAGACCTGCCAGCGCAATCCACTATTGAATAGTTCAATCGACAAGCAGCTTATTAGCTCGCCGTAACGCGCGCTACTAAATACTCGCAGAATGAGCAGCGCGCGCGCTGTAGCCAAGCGCTATGGAACCAACCAGGCTAATGTCTGGAAAACTGACCAGGCAATACGTGCAACTGTTGACTGGAGAAGCGCGCGATTGGTCAGAGGAGCTGTTGGAGGAGAATTTGCAGAACATAGAAGAGAATCAGCAAGCCAAGTGTGATTAGTAGGTTCTTCTTCCACTCCCTGCTCCAAGCTATGCCTAAAGGAATTCCGATTATGAACCCGATTATGTGAGAGATGAAGGCGACGTTTCCTTGAGTCCCATAGTATACTGCGACGATATTGTACATGAAGTACAGGATTGCTACGAGTCCTTGAGGCAAGAGGAAAAGTATAGAGAATCTCAGAGGCTTCACCAACATTACTATAGCTGTCAGTGTGAAGATGGCGGCTGAAGCACCGATCATAGGCGTCTGAGGAGAATAGAAGAATACGCTAAGTAGGAAAGACAATATTCCTCCGGAGAAGAAGGCGGTCAACGTCTTCTTCGGCCCAATCTCTTCTTCCAGTGTGTTCCCAAATACGAATAGGAAGAGCATGTTACCTGCTAGATGCAGCGGGTCCGCATGTAGGAAGAGTGCTGTAACCAGTGTCCACACTTTTCCCTGTAGAAGATTGTCACCGCTAAAAACTAGATAGCTGAAAAAGGTCTCAAATTCTTTAGGTGATAGAAACCAAGAGAACACTGATGAAAGGATACACAACAAAATCACAAGGTTGATTCGTCGCATATTGTGTCAGAAGCAAGAATACTTCTCAACTAGAAAACTTGTATGCACTGGAAATCAGTCCAGTAGATGGCGCGCTCCAGAGACGCTAGGCGCGAAGACGCTAATATTACGCGCTTCTATCCAGCACTATTCTATAATTTGAGCAATTCTATTGTCTTGTTCCATAGGAGTTTCTGTGTTTGCTGATCACAGGATGCTTGGGACGTGTTTGTCTCATGCATTCTCGAGAAACATTTCCCAGTCACGTCTTCAACCTCATCTGAGGACGCAAGA
>JBGOZA010000215.1:0-2549 GCA_041480025.1 Bathyarchaeia archaeon
ATACGACTTAGCACTGATGTTAGTATTATAGGAAGCAGTGGTGACCTCTCGATTCGAGTCTCAGAAACTGGGAAGGATGAGTTGTCCCACTTAGGTGAAGGAATAAACAAAATGCTATCTGCGCTCGGGCAAACACAACAAGAACTTGAGAAGGAGCGAGACCGGGTACAGAGCTACTTGGACATAGTCGGGGTAATTGTGATTGCTATCGACAAGAACGGACAAGTAGTCCTCCTCAACAGGAAAGGGTGTGATCTTCTGGGCTCTTCGTCGGAAAAGATTCTTGGGATGAATTGGTTCGACAACTTCATACCTGAAAAGATCCGAGAAGAGGCTAAGTCAGTGTTTGAATCGGTTGAGGATGGAGCCACTGAGGTCTACTATGAGAGTCCAATAGTTTCGCGAAGCGGCGAAGAACACATGATCGCTTGGCGAAGCACTCTGGTTAAGGACTCGCAGGGCAAAGTGATAGGTACATTGAGCTCTGGAATTGACATCACCGAACGCAAGAAAGCAGAGCGAGAACTTCTGGTCAAGGAAAATGCTATGGCATCATCGATCGACGGCATGGCTATTGCAGATCTCCAGGGCAACTTAACTTATGTGAACCCTGTCTTCGTCAAAATGTGGGGGTACGACAGTGACAAGGAGATTGTGGGAAAATCAATTGCAGAGATGACACAGAAGGGGCAGTCAAAGGAGAAGGCTGAAGAAATCGTAAAAGCATTAAGAATGAAAGCAGGGTGGGCAGGTGAAATCACTGCTACCAGAAAAGATGGTTCAAAGTTTTATGCCAGTTTATCAGCAAGCATGGTGAAAGACAAAGCTGGCAAACCCATCTGCATGCTGAGTTCATTCGTGGACATAACTGAACGCAAAAAGGGAGAAGAAGCACTGAAAGAGTCAGAGCAAAGACTTAGGCAGCTGATCGAGTATGCGCCAGTTGCCATCTACATAAATGATCTCCGCGGCAATTTCCTAGAGGGAAACAAACAAGCTGAAGTCTTGACAGGCTTCAAGAAAGAGGAGCTCGTTGGAAAGAACATTTCGAGAGCAGGGATTCTTCCAGAGAAATACGTGCCTAAGGTCATGCAAGATTTGATGAAAAACATGCAAGGACAGAGAACCGGACCCGATGAATATGAGCTGATAAGGAAAGATGGAAACAGCGTCACCGCAGAAATCTCAACCTTTCCAGTAAAGAGGGAAGGGAAAACTGAGGTCATAGGAGTCGCAATAGACATCACCAAACGCAAGAATATGGAAAAGAAGCTGGAGGAGTATTCTCAACAACTTGAAGAAATGGTCGAATATAGAACAAAGCAGTTGAAGGATACACAAGAACGGCTGGTGAAGTCCGAAAGGCTCGCAACCATCGGGCAGGTTGCGGCTATGGTTGGCCACGACCTTCGCAACCCACTAACAGGCATAAGCGGCGCCGCATACTATCTGAAAATGAAACTAGGCCCAAAAGCAGAAAAGAAAATTATACAAATGCTGGAGATCATTGAAAAGGACATACAATACTCAGACAAGATCATAACCGACCTGATGGATTATTCAAGAGAGATAAAACTCGAGCTGACCGAGACCACTCCAAAATCAATAATCGCTGAATCCATTTCCCTCATTCAAATTCCTGGAAAAGTCCAATTAGCAGACTCGACACTGAACGAGCCAAAAATCCAAATAGACACTGACAAGATGAAAAGAGTCTTTGCAAACTTCATCAAGAATGCGGTTGAGGCCATGCCGCAAGGAGGAAAACTTGCAATCTCGAGCAGAGCAACAGGCAACGATGTCGAGCTCACGTTCATTGACACAGGCGTAGGCATGGCAAAGGAAGTACTGGAGAAAATTTGGACACCATTCTTCACAACCAAAGCAAAGGGGATGGGCTTGGGCTTAGCCATTTGCAGACGCATGATAGAAGCCCATCAGGGCAAGATCTCGGTTGAGAGCATAGTCGGCGAAGGCACGACCTTCACGATCACGATTCCCATTGAACCCAAACCAATAACAGAAGGAGGTGAGAAAGTATGGGTGAACATGCCCGAATCCTTGTTGTCGACGACGACGAAAGCATAAGAACCGTGCTCACCGCGGTTCTGCAAGAAAAGGGATACACAGTCGACACAGCGGGAAGCGGAAACGAAGGAATAGAAAAGACCAAAACCAGCTTCTATAATTTGGCTCTTGTCGATATTCGACTTCCGGACATGGAAGGAACAAAAGTTCTGGCTGAAATGAACAAAACGGCTCCGGAAATAAGAAAGATAATAATCACCGGATATCCCTCAGTGCAGAACGCCGTTGACGCGCTCAATAAAGGCGGACACGCCTACATAATGATACCGTTTGACATGGATAATGTCCTCAGAACAATGGAAGAGCAATTGAAGAAACAAGAAGAAGAGAAAAAATACGGTAAAGAGAAAGTCACAGAATTTATCGAAACACGCGTCAAAGAACTGGAAGAAGAGAGGATAGCTAAGCAAAATAAACCGCGCTAGTCTTCCCAACGTTCAAAACAGAAGCAACCTCTTCCG
>JBGOZA010000216.1:0-2546 GCA_041480025.1 Bathyarchaeia archaeon
AGGCATAGAGCCAGCATCTATCCTGCAACCTACATAGTTTTTGACATACTCGAGAAAGATGGCGAACCATTGATAGACCTCCCGCAAGAAGAGAGAAAGAAGCTTCTTCAAAGTTACGTCAAGGAAGGCAGAAGCGCTATCCTATCGATGTTTGTCGAAGAGCAGGGTGAAGCCTATTTTGAGGTTGCTATGCAGAAAGGCTTGGAGGGAGTAATTGCTAAGAAAAAGGATAGTCTCTACCGACCAGGCATTAGAAGCAACAATTGGCTGAAGATAAAGAAACTCAAATCATGCGACTGCATCATTATTGGCTATACCTCAGGCAAGGGAAGCAGAAGAGCCCTGGGAGCCCTCATTCTTGCTATGTATGACAATGGTAAACCAGTCTATGTGGGAAAAGTGGGAACAGGCTTCTCGACGGACGACATAGAATCCTTGTTGAACGCCTTCAAGAAACTTGTAGTTGAAGAGGAGTCATCGATTGCTGTAGATGTCACTCAGCAGGTGACGTGGGTGAAACCACAGCTCGTCTGCGAGGTTGTCTATCAGAGTGTTACGAGAGATCGAAGATTGAGGATGCCAAGATTCCGCGGCCTAAGATCTGACAAATTGCCCGCTGAATGCACGATCGACCAGCTTGAGTCAGGGAACCTGGCCGAATATGTCTTGAAAAGAGATTTTGCGGCAACCCCTGAACCTAGAGGCATGGAAACTACCGAAGGAAAGAAGAGATTCGTCATACAGGAGCACCACTCTAGGAGACTGCACTACGATCTGAGGCTGGAGAAGAATGGCGTATTGAAGAGTTGGGCAATCCCTAGGGGAGTACCAATGAAAAGGAGTGAGAAGAGGCTTGCAGTGGAGACTGAGGATCATCCTCTTGAATATGGTGGCTTTGAGGGAACAATACCTAAGGGACAGTACGGCGCCGAAACAGTCAAAATCTGGGAAAAAGGGTTCTACGAACCCAAGCTCTGGAAAGAAGATATGATTGAGTTCTCGCTGGTGGGAGACAGACTGAATGGGAAGTACGTGCTCACAAGGCTCAAGAAGGCAGGGGAGAAGCAGTGGCTCCTGCTGAAGGTGGGTGACCGAGATAGTTAATCCACATATTGGCACTATGGGGTGGAGTTACCCCTTCTGGAAAGGCCCGCTCTATCCCCAAGATTGTAAACCCGAACAACTCCTCTCCGAATACTCGAAGCACTTCGACACGGTGGAGGTTGACAACACATTCTATAGAATCCCCTACAAGAGCACGATAACAAGGTGGACAGACCAGACCCCGACAGAATTCATATTCTCCGCGAAGTTTCCTAGAAAGATAACTCACGATAAGATGCTTCATAACTCTCAAGAGGAGGTTGAGAGATTCCTGGAGACAGTGTCTCTTTTTCAAGACAAGGCTGGACCACTTCTCATACAGCTTCCTCCAGCGTTCAAACCCGAACATGTGCAAGTCCTAGCGGATTTCCTTGCAAACTTGCCTAAGGGACCATTATTCGCCATCGAGGTTAGAAATCGAGGACTGCTTTCAGACCAGCTCTATTCCCTCCTCAGGAACTACGGAGTCTCTCTAGCACATGTCGTTGATCCCAGTATGCCGCTGGCTGAAGAGGTTACGGCAGACTTCATCTACATAAGATGGCTAGGTGACAGGAAAAAAGTTCAAGGTACCTTGGGCCGAGTGGAGGTTGATAGAACAGAAGACCTCAATAGATGGGCAGACAAGATCAAGGCCTTCAGTGACAGGTCTCTCAAAGTATTCGGGTACTTCAGCAAGTACTTCTCCGGTTATCCTCCCCATGATGCTGAACAGCTCCTCAGGATCTTGGCGCGTTCTGAGAGAGTCTGACAGTCAGGTCAGCCCGATCTCGAGGGGCGCACTAATTCTTTCTAACCCTGTCTTCTGTGAGCGCTCATTTCCCTGTCGAAAGCGAGAAACTCATCGAGCATATTGCGGAGATCCTGTCTGTCGAGATATTTCATAGATGGTATGAAGAATTTCTTGTCTTCTTTCTCAATGTGAGACGAGTAGAGCTTGTTCAAGTCGTTGAGGAACTGGAACACGCTTCTTGACGCCTCCTTATTGCCTTGAACATATTCTCTGTTTGCATCTTCTAGGTTCACAACGGTTCTTCGTGCATAGGCATGTTCCTCGATGAGTTCATTCAGGGTTTTTTCATGCTCAGGGGAAAGATGTTTTCTTCTGAGATCTGTGAAAAGTATCTCCTCTTCCTTGCCGTGATGGGTTTGGTCAACATAAGTTCTGAATAAATCTATTATGAGGTTCACAAGCACGGAGTCAACCTGACCAGTGTTTGATATCAAAGCTGACTCTTTCACTATCAATTCAGTAATGCTCTCAATCAGTCTGTGCTCTCTCATCAGTATTCCAATAGGCAGCGTGCCTACGCTTCCCTTGTCGTTCACAGCCATTGTTTTCTCCGCGTCGTCAGGAGTGTGCTCGGATTCGACCATTCAAGTCTTCCCTTCATGCAAAGGAACGGTAGAGCCTTCGTTTAAGTGTAGGCATCTCGGGCATG
>JBGOZA010000217.1:0-2542 GCA_041480025.1 Bathyarchaeia archaeon
GACAGCAGCTGCCAGATTTATCGCCGTGGGGAAAACGTCGTTTGTGGATTGACCAAGATTCACATGATCATTTGGATGAACAATAGTCCTATCGCCCAGTTTCCCTCCAAGCTGCCTAGTTGCCAAGTTCGATATGACTTCATTCATATTCATGTTGGTTGAAGTGCCGCTTCCCGTCTGAAATATGTCCAAAGGAAACTCTTCATAGAATCCTCCCTTCCAGATTGATTCCGCGGCCGTGGTTATCGCTTTACCCCTTTTCTCGTCCAGTAGTCCTAGCTTCATGTTGGCTTCTGCAGCCGCCAACTTTACGAGGGCTAGATTCCTTATGAATACGGGTTGGAAGCGAAGTTGTGATATCCCGAAGTTCTCTATTGCTCTCTGAGTCTCGGCCCCATAGTAGGATTCCACAGGAATTCGGACTTCGCCCATAGTGTCTCTTTCAACCCGATACGGCTGTTTCACCATAGAGCATCCCACATTCTAGTTGAAGCAGCTAACTAAAGCCTTACCCTTAACGGTTCACATAGAAGAAACACGTATCCTACGGCCCTTACTTTGAATACAAGACTCTGTTGCTCTGAAGCGCTTAGCAGACTTCAAGCTATAACAAAAACCTTAAGCTTGCATATCCCTTCTTGACCATAGATTTTCAGACATCATATTTGGTATGACGACCGTTGACAATCTCCCCAATACCTCGAATCGATCTCCATATCCATAGCGAATTCTCACCATGCAGCAGAGACACAACGATAGAATCCATAGTCACAGTCGCAGAGAAGAAAGGACTCAAGAAGATAGCTATAACAGACCATGGAAGAGTCAGTAGACCGGATTGGCTAGCCAAATATCTTAACGAGATTGACAGAGTAAGAAAGAAGACCCATCTTGATGTACTGACTGGGATGGAGGTTGACATCAAACCGAGGGGCAGACTGGCCGTTGAGGCAAATGCTCTCAGAGATCTTGATGTCATAATTGCAGCTTTACATTGGATTCCTGTTTTGGACATTCTCCGCAAAAGATCCATCAGTTCAGAATATGAAGCCATGATACTGGAAGCACTAGACGCGAATCATTTTCACATACTAGCTCATCCTACAGGACTGTTCTGGACAAAGAGAATGCAATCCGAGACTCAGGACAAGGTCATAGATAGACTCAAGAAAGAGAAGATCGCAGTGGAGATAAACCGTCATCATAATGATCCTTCTTTGGCATTCTTAGAGAAATGTGTGGAAGCAGGCTTGTCTCTTACACCTTCCTCAGATGCTCATCGGCTGGAAGAAATTGGAGATTTCACTTGGTTCGAGAATAGAATAGCACCAATTCAGAAACCCATTCGATGGCTAGAAATCTAGGAATACGCAAGAAAACCAGCTGAGAATCAGAGAAGACTTACAGCAGCCGGATGGGCATCGTGTAGATTGACTACTGGACCAAATATGGCTCGCTTCTGCGGATATCCGCTCTTATTCGAGCCAGGAGACATTCAGGGCATTCCAACTCAGATCTCCACCCGTGCGGGTAGTCTTCATAGTAACCGTGCAAGTTGCACATAGCCGCGTATATCGGTAGAGGTCGAACCCAGTCATCACGAATCTCGTAACGCAAAAGAACCCTACCACTCATCTTGACCATGATTTTTTGCCTAGAACTCAGAGTGGGCTTTCGGCTATTCTTTGACGCTCGAATATCTTGGTCTCTAACTTCCACTAACATTTGGACTTATTCATCCGATTGTTGGTTCTATCAAGTGAAGAGGCTTTACAAGTTCTTTTACAAGTTATGGAGCCTAGATACTAACAGACTCTCTGTTAGAAGAAGAACGATTATCTTTTAGAAATTGTTTGTATGCTGGGAATCAAGATACCTCAATCATCATCGAGAAGCAGAAACATGAGTTCCAACCGTATTAATGCTAAGCGCGCGCTTTCATAATCTGCCCTCTGTATAGACCCAAAACATCTATTTGCTGGATTGTTGTCCTAGGTAGTTATCCAGTCAAAGCGAGAGAAGGACCTTTGAAGTCTGAGAGTTCTCAGTCTGAAACAGAGAGACATCAAATACTGGCCAGCAGAACCAGAAGGACGGCTTTCATAGCAATCCTGGCCGCCCTGTGTATAGGTACTAACTATGTGTTGTTGCCTTTACCTAATGTGAAACTTATGGACGTGATAGTGTTCACTGTCAGCCTTTCCATGGGAATCATACCAGCAGTGGCTGTTGCATCGGTGGCATGGTTGGTCTACGGAACACTGAATCCTTTGGGACTGGCGATACCGATTCTAGTCACAGTTGTTCTCTGTGAAGATGTATACGCTCTAGCTGCAAGACTTCTTAGCAAGAAATCTGTGGATGCTCTAGTCGACGGCCATCTGACTGTTGAGCAAGGCGTCGTATTGGGAACACTTGGACTATTTTCCACTCTCACCTATGACATCATAACAAATGCCGTGAGTGGTATATTGGCCTACAACTCTGTGTGGTTGGGTCTTTTGACCATGAATGTACCGTTTCCATTGGGGATAATACATGA
>JBGOZA010000218.1:0-2523 GCA_041480025.1 Bathyarchaeia archaeon
AGAAGAGGACATTATCGAGATTGATATTCCTGGGAGAGAACTATCCCTTGGAGTAAGTCAAGAGGAGATGCAGAGTAGAATGGCCAACAGAGCTCCTACACCTAGAAGGGAATCAAAAGGGTATCTGCGTCGTTATCAAGCTATGGTTGGGTCAGCGAACACCGGTGCAATACTTAACCAACCTGAGAAATAAGAAGCTGGGCTTCGATAAATGTTTTTAAACAATATTGGAGATTAATCTCGGCAGAAATCTGGAAGGCGTTGTGCTTTGTCTTCAGAGAATCTGATCTACATTGACGGCAAATACTACCCGAAGAGTGAAGCTAAGATAAGCGTATACGATCATGGCTTCCTCTACGGTGACGGTGTATTCGAGGGAATCCGCGTCTATAACAGTCATGTCTTCAAACTGGAAGAACATCTTAACCGTCTGTATGATTCGGCCAAGTCCATAGCATTGAGCATTCCCTTAGGCAAAGTGGAATTCAGAGAGGCTATTCTGGAGACCATTCGAAAGAATAGTCTAAGAGACGCATATCTGCGAGTTGTGGTGACCCGAGGCTATGGCGACCTCGGACTTAATCCTGTCAAATGTGCCAAGGCGAGTGTCGTGATAATTGCGGACTACATTGCGCCTCTATATGAAGGAATTAGTGCCAAAGCGATTGTAGCTGCTACAAGAAGGAACAATCCAGATTCGCTGGACCCCCAAATCAAGTCTCTCAACTATCTAAACAACATTCTTGCCAAAATGGAAGCCAACAGAGCTGGGGTAGATGAGGCCATAATGCTCAATCAACAAGGGCTGGTCTGCGAGGGAACTAGTGACAATCTGTTTGTCGTCAAGAACGGAATATTGATTACTCCTCCTCTTTCTGACGGTGCTCTAGGTGGCATAACAAGAAGTGCAGTTCTTGAACTCGCAGCGCAATTGAAGATTCCAGTCGAGGAAAAATCAATTACGGTCCACGAAATCATGGCTTCGGACGAAGCCTTCTTAACGGGCACTGCAGCAGAGATTGGCGCGCTTGTAGAAGTCAATGGTCAGAAGATAGGCGATGGAAAGCCAGGTCCGATGTGGAAAATCTTGTCTGCCGCCTTCAAAGGCGTCCGCGAAAGCGGAACACCGGTTAATGAATAGTCGTCTGAAAGCTAAGCTTCCCATTCATACATCATTTCAACTGTCAAGAAAGCAGTCTTCATTGAAGCAGTTAGATCCCATATGCTACTGTTAGCGCGCGCTGGTTCCGAGAAATACTTAAACGTCTATGCGATTTCTAGCTGGACAAGTGAAAACCATGCCTACCGAAGTTACAGATGTCACCTCTTTCACAAAACTCGCCGAAAAAGCCGAAACTTGTCGTGTTCTGCGTCAAGGCAATCAGGTCAAAGTTAAGCTGAGAACCGGAAAAAGATTATACACAATAAAGCTGGGAGCAGCTGAAGCAGACTCCTTGTTGAAGAACCTGAAGTGCAAGATCGTGGAACTATCAAAGGAGAAGAAACCAAAACCACAGAGAGAAGAATCTACCCCCCATGAGAAACAGGCAGAAGAGTGAGACAATCTCCTGAATGTAGCAGAGTGGCAGGCCCGTCCAAGACATTTATCTCTTTTCCATTAATCAGTGCCAACACATTTCTTCTAAGCATCGCACTCTTAGGTTCTATTAGCAGGTTCCTTGGGATTTCCTGAGTGTCTTCAAGTCCTTGAACAAAGGAAACAACACTTTGTTCGGAATCTATCGTCTTCCGCAGTTTACTCTTGCCCGCTTCCTGCTTAAGGATTCCTAGAAGTTCAACCGTGACTTCAGACTTGCTATTCTGTCTTGAAGAGAAAGATTCTTTCATCATATTTCCTGCCTTCGAAAATCGTTCCTGGTGGAGTTTGTTCAATCTTTTTATCAGAGAGCCAGTCATGGAACTTTCGATTTGCCTCATCTAGAGATTGATCCTTCAAGAATTTGAGTGAGAAGTTAATTCCCATGGGGCGTGCTGGAAGTATGTGTCTTGAAGTCTTAGATGGAAGTCGTTGGCCACGGCGTGAGGTTTCAACTATGATTTCTTTTGTCAAAGGTGAAATGGCGACATAAGCCAACAAATCTCCTTCAGCCACGCCTTCGCAGGCCGCTTCCTCTGATAAATAGCTAATCTTGAAACCCAGTTCTTGTAGTTTTATCTCCACGTCTTGAAGAGCCTTGTATAATTCGAGTGTGCTACCATATTGTCTAGACACAAGGATTTGTTCTCTCATGGTTATGGCAAGAACCCTTCTTGAGCCAACGATTCCATTGATACTTTCGAAGTGATAGTCTGATCTTTCGAAATCCATGAAAGTATCTAGGCTACTTTCTTGAGAAGTCTTCTCAATTGCGCGATACCAACATTTCACCTGTATGAGAGGGTTCCTGTAATCAACAGCACATACAGGTATGTAATCGTAGCCAAGCTTCTTCATTGCTGCAGTTCTGTGGTTTCCGTCGAGGATGACTCTTGAATCTCTGTCAATAATGATTGGATGTTTCA